>CAIPBN010000698.1 GCA_903863315.1 uncultured Verrucomicrobiota bacterium
AGCTTCCACAAGACGGCCGCGAGCGCCACCGACCACAGGATACCGTTGATGATGCTGTAGCGGTCGTGCGGGTAGTGCGGGCGCTCGGTGAGGCCGAGCATGGGGACGAGCAAGCCGAGGTGTGCGAGCCAGAGTGCGAAGGCGGCGGGCCAGACATGGCGCTTCACCAACAATACCGCGTCCAGTGCCAGCACGCCGAGCGCGCTGAGGAGAAATGGTCCCTCGTTGAACTTGCTCTCCATCAGCACGGGATAGACCGGGCAGAGATCGAGCGGCAGCAGCGGCTTCCACGCGTAGTAACCCCACAGGTAGAACGCCTGCATCGCGCGCGCGAATGGTGGAAAGCTGTCGAGCGTCACTGGCTTGTCCCACGTGCCCGTGACGTGGAAGCGGCCATAGACCGTGCCGGCCACCAACAGGAGCGAAAGAATGAGAAACGGGAGCTTGTCGAGCAGCACGGAACGCGAAATTGCCATCGGAGCGCCAGTCTCTGACCCGGCGAGTTTCTTTTGAGGCGTGGTTCGCGCCGGCTCGGAGAGCGGCGCTCCGCCGATGCGGCGCAGCGGGAAGAAGTCCAGCGCCACCAGCGCGGCGACAAAGCCGAGCACGATGGGGTAGGAGAGCACGGCCAACGCGAAGGCGACTACAGAAAGCCAATAGTCGCGCTTTCGGGCGGTTGACTCTGCGTCGGGGGCATGCGCACGAAGATAGAGCAACGTCGCCATCAGCAGGAATAGCAGCGACAGACCGTTAGGCAGCCCCGTGACCCATGCGACCGGCTCGACGCGCAGCGGATGCACGGCCCACATCAGCGTGCCGAGGGCAGCGCACAATTCACTTGTGCCACTGTTACGGTTGGTCGGATCCCCAGAGAACGCGAGCAGCCGCCGGATCAGCAGAAACACCAGCACCGTGTTTACGCAGTGCAGCAGCACATTGGCGAGGTGGTAGCCAAACGGGTTCAGCCCGAAGACCTCATGCACCGTCGCCCACGCGAGCCAGGAGAGCGGCTTGTAGCGGATGGCCTGCTCGAAGTCCGTGAACATCCACCGCAGGTTTGCGGCGGTGAGGCCTTGCACCTTCTCATTCTCGAAGACGTTGATGTCATCGTCCCAGCGGAGGAAGCCCGACTCCAGCGTGCGGAAGAAGACCCCAAACACCACCGCAACGAGCGCGAACACGATGGCCGTGGTGCGATGGTGCGGGCGCATGGGTTGAAATCATTCCCAATCCCACTCATCCGCCGGGGTGAATTGTCCGGGATTGAGCAGAAACCGCGTGCCGAAGGCCGCCTCATTCACCGAGTCCAGCGCGACGCGGCCATGGCGGATGGTCAGCGTCGGCCATCCGGCCGGGCTGGCATGGTAAAGGTCGCCGTGCGACTCCAACACCTGCATCTGCACGGCCCGTGGAAACTGGGACAAGCCGGCGTTGTAGTGATGGCCGTTGCGTTCGACGCTTTTGATGCCCAGCGCCGCGCAGACGGCGAGATCCTGCGGCAGCGCGACGGGACCGATGTTGCACAAGTCCTCGCCGCTCATGAGGAGGGGACGTTTGGGCTTCTGCCGCTGGCGGTGTTCGAGCAGGCAGCGGTTGGCAATGCCCTTGATGATGCCCTTGCAGTTCTTGTGGCTCGTGCCGTCGTAGCCCAGGGCCAGCGCGGCGGGCAGGCTGGCCAAATCGCCGTCGGACTCGTCGATGATGAACGGCGGGCGCTCCGGCCATTCCGCCAGGGCTCCGGCGATGCCCGGCTCCAGCGCGACGGCACGATGCAGCGGCTGTTCCACGAACAGCAGGCGGGCAAGCAGGGACTTCAGCGACACATCGGCCCGCAGCGCCTCCCAAAACTGCCGGAACTCGGCGAACGATTTGAACTGCTCGTTGCCATCCAGGGTGAACGCAAACTGCTCTCCGCACTCCGCATGGAGCACGCGCGCCACCTGTCCCAGCCGGTCCTGATCCCGCGCGAAGTCGCCGCTGAGCTTCAGCTTGAAGTGCTGGAGGCCGTAGGCGCGGATGCTGGCGGCGAGGCTTTGCGGCAACCCGTCGTGCAGCCGCTCCTGATCGGAGATTTCGGCGTCCGTAAGCGGGTCGGCGAGCCCGACCGTGTGCCGCACCAGCAGATCGGAATGGGGTTGGGCGGGCAGCCAGGCCGCCGGGGTGAAGCCCTCCAGCTCACCACGCAGATCCCCAAGCCGGAGGCCTAGGTCGTTGTCCAGCAAGGCGCGATGAAAGGGTTTGGCGATCGCCCGGCAAAAGGCGTCGATGACCGCGCGTTCCACCAGCGAGGTGCCGAAGTGCGCGAGCAAGGCCGGCTTGTGCTCTGTCGCCGCCCAAGCGGTTTGCGAATCATAGAGCCGCAACCAGAGGTCGAAGATGCTGGGAGCGCTCTGGCCTTCGGCGGTCTCCACCGCAGTTTCGATGACGTCGAGCATCTCATACAGCTCGTCCGCCACGTCCCGCGCGGGGTCCTTGGTGAACCACTTGGGGGGCAGGACATCGGCGGACACGCCCAGCGAAACCCGGCCGTCCACCTCCAGCGCCACGCGCGCGAAGACCATCGGCATGTGGGTCATCGTGGCGATGCCATACTTGAATGGCATCCTGGTGTGCAGGTTGAGGAGGTGCAGATCCCCCTCGCAGACGCGGATGTTCACGCGCCGAGTGTAATTTGCCGGCCTTGGGCTCCAAGCACCAAAGTCTGGCCAGGCCGGTCCGCCGTCAGGCGGCAGCCGGACTCATTCCTCGGAGAACAGGTATTCCAAGTCGGTCTGCGAGAGGCTGCGGGCGAAGCCCTCTTCGCCGAGCACGTCCTGGATGGTCTGGGCCTTGCGCTGTTGCAGGTCCCAAATCTTCTCCTCGACGGTGCCGGGGGCGATGAGGCGGTAGGCGTTGACCGTGCGGGTCTGGCCGATGCGGTGGCTGCGGTCGATGGCCTGCGCTTCGACGGCGGGATTCCACCACGGGTCGTAGAGGACCACGTAGCTGGCGTTGGTGAGATTCAGGCCCGTGCCGGCGGCGCGCAGCGAGAGCAGGAAGACGCCGCCGTGTTCATCGGCCTGGAAGGCGTTGACGACCTCCTGCCGCTGCTTGGTTTCGCCCGTGAGCAGGTGCGTGGGGATGCCACGCTTGGCGCAGTCGGTTTCGAGAATCTTCAGCATCTGCACGAACTGCGAGAAGACGAGGACCTTCTGGCCCTCGGCCACCAGCGTGTCGAGCAGCTCGAAGAGCGTCTCGGTCTTGCCGCTGGCCACGTCGCTGCCAACAAGCTGCGGATGACAGCAAATCTGGCGCAGCCGCGTGAGCGCGGCGAGGACGTGCATCTTGCTCTTGGCGAGGCCCTTTTCCTTGACGGCCTGCATGACCTGTTCGCGGGAGCGGCGCAGCTCGGCGAGGTAGAGTTTGCGGTGTTCCTCGCCGAGTTCGCAGTCGCGGCGTTGTTCGATCCGGTCGGGCAAATCCTTCGCGACCTGTTTCTTGAGGCGGCGCAGGAGCAGCGGGCGGAGCTTCGCGGAAAGGCGGCGGCGCGCGATGCGTTGCAGGGAGATGGCCTCCTCCGTCTCCGCGCCGGACTTCGGATCGTAGGTTTCGTGGAAGTGCTCCTGAGTGCCGAGGTAGCCGGGCTGGATGAAGTCGCAAATGCTCCAGAGGTCGAGCAGGCGGTTCTCCAGCGGCGTGCCGGTGAGGGCGACGCGGTGGTCGGCCTTGAGCTGCTTGACGCTCTGGGTGACCTGCGCGGTCGGGTTCTTGATGAACTGGGCCTCGTCGAGGACGAGCACGCCGAAGTCGAACTTGTTCAGCTCCTCAAGGTCGCGCCGGAGCAGGGCGTAGTTGGTCACGATGATGTCGTGCTGCGGGATCAGCTTGCGCATGGTGTGCCGGCCGGCCCCGCTCTGGAGGACGAGCACCTTCAGGTGCGGCACGAACTTCTCCGCCTCGCGCCGCCAGTTGTGCAGCACGGAGGCGGGGCAGATGACCAAGGCCGGCTTATGGGCATGGCCGTTGCGGGCCTTGTGCCAGGCGAGCCAGCTCAAGGTCTGGAGGGTTTTGCCCAGGCCCATGTCGTCGGCCAGGATGCCGCCCAGACGCAGGGAGGTGAGGTGGCACAGGAAGTCGAAACCCTCCTTTTGATAAGGGCGCAGTTCGGCGTTGAGGCCTTTGGGTAGGTCGGTGGGCGCGATGCCCTCGAAGTTGGCCAGCCGCTTGCGCAGCACCTTGGCGTGCTCGCTGTCCCCGAACTTCTCCAAGCCCTTCTCGTCCAGATGGGCCGCCTGTTCGATGGGCACCTGCTGGGCGATGGGGCTGAGCCCTTCGAGCCCGAGATCCGCGAGCGCCTCATGGGCGTTTTGCACGGCCTTGGTGTCGAGCTCCACCCAACCCGAGTCGGGGAGCTTGACGAAGCGGCCGGTGGCGCTGGCGAGCCGTTGGAGGTCGGCCTTGGTGAGCTTCATGCCCTCGCTCTCCCATTCGGCGGAGACGCTGAACCAGTCGATGCCGCTGCCCTTGACGATCAGGTTGGGCTTGAGCTTGCGCGGGGTCAGGAAGAGCCGCTGGAAGGCGGCGTTGCCCAGGAATTCCGCGTCCGCCGGGCGGGTGGCCCAGTTGGTGGACAGGATGTTGAAGAAGTTTTCCGCCGCATCGCCCACCCAGAGTCCGGGCTCGGGCGTGAAGCAATTGAGCCGGCGCAGCCAGTCGATGGCGGGCTCCAAGCGGAGGTCGTCGAGGATCTCCGGCTTGCCGTTGCGCGCCCGGCCGGGCTCATCCGGCACCCACTCGTGGCCGTTCCAATGCCAGATGGACTGATCCCGCTCGCTGCGGGCCAGCAGCCGGATGCGGATGACCTCGTCCACCAGCTCGAAGGTGAACTGGGGCAGGGCAGGGTGGGCGGTGCAAAGCTGGTCCCAGTCCACGCCGTTGTCGAAGTGCGCGCGACGGAGGTTGGTCAGGAACCGGTGGCTGAGCTTGCGCACCGGCAGCGAGGGGGTGCGGGCGATGGACTCCAGCAGCGTTCCCGGCGGGGCGTTCCGCAACAGGTAAAACGTGTCGTCCACGAAGGCCAGCGGCGGCTGCCCGCCGAACCAGATGGCCTCCGAAAGCGGCCGGATCTGGCCGTTCGACAGCTTGATGCGCTGGGTGAAGGAGAGTTCTTGATCGCCGTTTTGCAGATGCGGCGTCAGTTCCGCCACCTGCCCGTGATAAACCACCGGCTTGGTCCCGCACTCCATCAACAACCGGCCATGGTGCCCCCAGCGGGCGATCCACTGGAGCAGCTCCAGGCCTTGCAGCAGGAACGGGCCTTCCTTGTCCTCCCGGTGGCGGTAGTTCTCCACCACCCACTGGATGAACTCCCAGTCCATCGGCGGAAAGAGCTCCTGTTCATGCGCCGCCCGGGTGTTCAGGTCGATCAAGTCCTCCAAGGTCTTCTCCTTCTCCCCGGTGCGGGGGCGGAAGAGATGAAACGCGATCCGCAACTGGTGCAGGGAGGCGTCCGGGCCGGCCGGGACCGGCTTGCAGATGATGCGCAATCCGGCGCGCGGCGAGTCCAGATGCACCGGGGCGGGCGGGAAGAGCCAGTGCTCCAGCTCCTGGACCAGCCGGCCTTCCTGCTCGGCCTGCTCGATCTCCGCAAACCGGGAGTAGTTGGCGTGGGGTTGCAGCTCCTGCGGCAGCGACCGGCCGGCACGGAGGAAGAGAATGGCCAGCTCCTCCAGCCGGGCCTTGCTCCGGGCTTCGGCCATGCGGGGCCACCACTCGTTCGCGCCGAAATCCTTGCGGGAGAGGTTGAGCTTCTCGAAGTAATCCTCCAGCAGCAGCCACGAGCGCTGGGAGTCCGCGCAGGTGGCGAACAGGTTCAGGAGGTTGGTGCGCTCGGCGATCTTCTCCTTTGAGTCGGCCAGTTCGGCGCGGAGGTCCGCGAGGGCGCCGTAAGTCTGCTTGAGAACGGTATGGTGGGCATCGTATTTGGCGGTGTTCGCGCCGATGCGGGGCGCGCGGCCGGGCTTCGCTACCTTAGGCATTTTCCAAACTCAAGATTTCGCAATTAACCGATAAAAAACGGAGCGTCATTGGCTCATAGAATCACGCGGCTGGTCAATCGCAAAAGCTGGCTTTCTGGCACAGTGAGGCCATGCGGCCCTCCTTGGAATGGCGCTATGATCCAGGCGGATCTGCCCGTGGGCGTTGGGGAAGATTTTTTCGTGTCGCTCCGTGATCCCCATTGCGGGAGACAGAGGCCGGTCGGCTGACCAAAAGGTCAGGTCACCGCGTCCATCGCAGCGAGCTTTTGCGAAGCCGTCTCCCATTCCGCGTTGAGGGAATCGAGCTCGTGCTGCACGCCCATCAGCTCCCGGTTCAGGTGCATGGCCGCGCCCGCCTTGGCGTAGGTTTCCGGCTTCTCCAGCTCGACGGCCAGATCGGCCTGCCGCGTTTCGCACTGGGCGATCCGCTGCTCCAGGCGGGTGACGAGTTCCTGCTGGGCCTTGCGCGCGTTTGAGCGGGCTTGCCGGGTGGCGGCTTCGAGGCGCTTCTGCTCCTTGCGGTCCGCCCCGGACACCGGCGCGCTGCGGACCGGTTCGCGCTGTCCGGGCCGGCCATCACTCAGGCCGGCGGTCAAGGCCACGCGGGCGGAACTCGCCTTGGTCTTGTCCAGGTAATACTGGTAGTTGCCCGCGTAGGGCGTGAGGACGCCGGCGTTGACGTGCAGAACCTTGTTGGCCAGCGCGCGGATGAAATACACGTCGTGGCTGATGAAGATGAGCGTGCCGGTGTATTCCTTCAGCGCCTTGACCAGCGCGTCAATGCTCGCCATGTCGAGGTGCGTGGTCGGCTCGTCCATGAGCAGGAGGTTCGGCGGGTCCAGCAACAGCTTCACCAGCGCGAGGCGGCTCTTCTCACCACCGCTGAGAACGTTAACCTTCTTGAACACATCGTCGCCGCGAAAGAGGAAGCTGCCGAGGACGGTGCGGATGTATTGCTCGGTCACGCGCTGCGGCGTGTCGGACGCCTCGTCCAGCACGGTGCGCGACATGTCGAGTGTCTCGGTGCGATACTGCGAGAAGTAGCCGGACTGGACGTTGTGACCGAGCACACACTCGCCGGCCTGCGGGGTGAGGACCCCCGCCAGCAGCTTGAGCAAGGTGGATTTGCCCGCGCCGTTCGGGCCGACGAGCACGGTGCGTTCGTCGCGCTCGGCCTGGAACTCCAGGTTCCGATAGACCGGCTTCTCGCCGTAGCTGAAGTCCACGCCCTTGAGCGAAACGACTTTCAGGCCGCTGCGCTGCGGCTGCGGGAAGCTGAAGCCGACCGTGGCGTCGTCGGCCACGGGGGCCTCGATCTTCTCCATGCGCTCGATTTGCTTGAGCTTGGATTGCGCCTGCGCGGCCTTGCTGGCCTTGGCGCGGAAGCGGTCGGCGAACTCCTGGAGGTGCGCGATTTCCTTCTGCTGGTTCTTGTAGGCGGCGAGCTGCTGGGCGTCCTTGGCGGCGCGCTGGAGGAGGTAATCGTCATAGTTGCCGCGGTAGCGCGTGAGCTTGCCGTGGCGGATGTCGATGATGGTGTCCACGAGCTGGTTGAGGAACTCGCGGTCGTGGGAGATCATCAGAATGGCGCCGGGATAACCCTTCAAATACTCCTGAAACCAGAGCAGTGCCTCGAGATCAAGGTGGTTCGTGGGCTCGTCCAGCATGAGGAGGTCCGGTTCCTGCGTGAGCAACCGTGCGAGATGCGCGCGCATCACCCATCCGCCGGACATCTCGCGCGCAGGCCGGTCGAAGTCCGAGTCGCGGAAGCTCAGGCCCTTGAGAATGTTCTTTGCCTTGGCCTCGATCTGGTAGCCGCCGAGGTCGTTGAAGCGCGAATGCACATCGTCATGCGGATCGATGTCGTCCGGGTGCGTCGTGTCCCAGGCCTTGAGTTTGCGGCTCAGCTCGATGAAGTCCGGCGTGATGGCGGTGGCGAGCTCGACCACGGTTTCGTCACCGGCCGGGGCGCTCTCCTGCGGCAGGAAGCCCAGCGTGGTTCCGCGCTCGAAGCTCACGTCGCCGTCATCTGGCGTGTCCTCCTGGAGGATGAGCGAGAAGAGCGTGGATTTACCGGCTCCATTGGGCCCGACGAGGCCGATTCGGTCACCGCGGTTCACCTGCAACGACACATCGCTGAACAGCGTGCGTCCGCCGAAGGACTTGGAGATTTCAGACAGTGTAAGCATCCAGAGCGGCGGATGGTGCGGATCCCGGGCGCGGGGCGCAAGAGGGAGTATTCAGCGGCCAGTGTTCAGCAATCAGTCATGAAGCGCGTCCCAAACGAGCCAAGCTCAATACTGAACTCTGAAGACTGAACACGGATTACTCCCCCCTCAAAACACCTCCGGCACACCTTCATCAAGAATCCGCACTTGGTGGGCGGTGCCGTTCTTCCGCGATAGATCGCGCAGCCAGCGCGGCGGTTCGTCCATTTCCTCGAAGGACAACTTGAACGTGCCGTAGTGCATGGGGACGAACCACTTGGCCTTCACGTCGTGGAACACCTCCATTGCCTCGTCGGGGCCCATGTGGACGTTGCGGAAACTCTCAGGGTAGTAAGCGCCAATCGGCAGCAGCGCGATCTCCGGGGCGAGCCGCTTGCCAATCTCCTTGAACCCATCGAAATAGGCGCTGTCACCGGCGTGATAGACCGTGCGGCCCTGGTGCTCCAGCACGAAGCCGCCGTAGCCGCGGTGGTGGTCGTGCAGCGTGCGGGCCCCCCAGTGCTTGCAGGGGGTGAGCGTCACCTTCCAGTCGCCATGGCTGAAACTCTCCCACCAACGCAGCTCGATGATGCGGCTGAAACCCAGCCCCTTGGCCAGCTCGCCCATGCCCCAGGGCATGACCCCGATCTTGGGGTGCGGCAGCTTGCGGATGGACGGTTTGTGGAAGTGGTCGAAGTGCGCGTGCGTGAGCAGGACGAGGTCGATGGGCGGGAGATCGGCCAGCTTGAGTCCGGAGCGCCGCAGCCGCTTCAGGAGAAACAGCCAGTTGGCGAAGTTCGGGTCAATCAACACGTTCAGATCGTTGAACTGCACCAGGAACGAGGCGTGGCCGATCCAGGTCAACGCCAGCTTGCCGGTCTCCAGTTTGGGAAAGCTCGGGGGCTGATGTTCGCCAGCCCGGCGGGTGACCAGCGCCTTCCAGACCATCTCGCGGAAAAAGGTGCGCGGATTGAAGGCCTTGGTGGGGGTGAGCTCCTTGAACGATCTGGGCAGCTTGCGGCGCGGGGCGCGTCCGGCTTCGGAATGTTCAGTGGCGCTGTTCATACGAAGGCTTATGCCGCAGACCACCTACGCCCAAAACCGTCCGGCACCAAGCCCAATTTTGGCAAAAACTGGCGGTGGACTGCGTCTTTTGCCTTGCACCTGAGGGTCTGCGCTCTTTCATCCCTCCATGACTTTGGAACAACGACTCGACACCTTCCTCCGCAACAAGCCCGTCCTTGGCAACGGGGTGTATCTCGCCAAGACCGCCGTGGTCCTGGGGGACGTCACCCTCGGAGACAATGCCAGCGTTTGGTATGGCGCGGTGCTGCGGGGGGACATCAACCGCATCGTGGTCGGAGCCAATTCCAACATCCAGGACAACGCAGTCGTTCACCTCGCGGACGATTTCCCCTGCCTCATTGGTGAATGGGTGACGGTGGGCCACTCGGCCATTGTCCATGCCTGCACGGTGGGCGACGAGTGCCTCATCGGCATGGGGGCGACGATCCTTGATGGCGCGGAGATTGGCGCGCAGAGCATCGTCGGCGCGAACGCCCTGGTCACGGGGGGAATGAAGGTGCCGCCCGGCTCGCTGGTGCTGGGCTCTCCAGCCAAGGTGGTGCGGTCCCTCACGCCCGAGGAGCGCGCCGGCTTGAAATACTGGGCGGAGAAATACGTGGTCAACGGCGCCTTCTGCCGGAAGCACGGGATCAACATCGGCGCGCCGCTGGAGACGTGAAGGAAGGCTGGGCACGCGAAGGCGGCGCTTACTTCCGCTCGTGGGCGAGGAGCCACTCGTAGAGCTTCGGGTTGTTGTAAGTCGCCGTCCACGAGTCGTGCTGCGCCTCGGGGTAAACCGTGAGCTGCACGTCCTTCACGCCGGCCTTCTTCAGCGCCTCGACCATCCGTTCCGACTCCACGAGCGGGACGACCGGATCCTTGCCTCCGTGAAACGCCCACACGGGGAGTGACTTCAGGGCGGCAGCCCGCTCGCGCGCGGCCAGCAGGATGTCAATGCGCTCACCCCCACCGCAGATGGGGGCCACGGCGGCGAAGCGCTCGGGGAACTTCGCCAGCAAAGCCCACGAACCATAGCCGCCCATGCTCAAACCGGTGAGATAGACCCGGGCCGCATCCACCTTGTGGCGGGCCAGCACGCTGTCGAGCAGGGCAATGATCGTCTCGCTCTCCCAGCGCTGTCCCGTGGGGCATTGCGGCGACACGATGATAAATTTCTCCTTCAGCAACTGCGTGGCGACCTCGCGTTCCTTTCGAGCGGCTTCGGTCTCAGTTTTCGGCGCGGGCGGATTCTTCTTCACCAGCTTGGGCGGCCCATGGGCGGAAACTTGCGCGAGGTTCGTGCCGCGCTCGCCCGCGCCGTGGAGGAAGAGGATGAGCGGCCACTGCTTCGCCGCCTTCGCATCGTAGCCCGGCGGCAGGTAAAGCAGGTAGCCGAGTTCAACCTGCTTGCTGAGCTGGGTTTGGAACTTCTCGCGGGTTTGCATGAGGTCGGAATCAAGATTCTGCGCGGAAAGCACTGCGGCCGTGGCGAGCAGTGAACACGCGGCACACAACCAAAGTGAACGGACAGTTGGGGATTGCATAGGCAGGACGGACTATTCCTGACGTGGTCAGCGGAGGCAAGCCGCGCACCCGCAAAAGTCTTGTGACCCCGAAACGCACCGGGCTACGGTCATCGCACATGAGTGATGCGTCGGAAGCCGCGCCGGCTTGGTTTTGCGTGCGGTCGCAAATCAAACACGAGCACATCGCCGCCGGCCACTTGAAGCAGTTGCCGGGAGTGAACGTGTTCTGCCCGCGTGTGCGTTTCCAGCGCGCCACCCGGCGGGGCAAGGTTTGGTTCAATGAGGCAATGTTCCCGAACTACCTCTTTGCCCGGTTCGATCTGCGCGATCTGCGCATTATCAAGGCCGCGCACGGGGTCGCCGGGGTCGTCCACTTTGGCGACTACTTCGCTCCCGTGCCGGACGAAGTCATCACCGACCTGCGCACGCGGCTGGATGAAACCGATCTCAAGGTGTTTCCGGACGCGGTGCAACCAGGTGACGAGGTGGTCATCGCGGACGGCACCTTCATGGGCATCACGGCCGTGGTGCAACGGCTGCTGCCCGCCAAGGACCGCGTGCGGGTGTTGCTGGAGTTTCTGGGCCGCCCCGTGGAAACCGAACTGGCCCAGACCAGCCTCGTCAAAACCGGCGTCAACCCGCGCCTCGACTGAACCCGCTTTATGGCTGTTCCCCTGTTCGACACTAAAATCCAGAACAACGCCCTGGCCGCCGACCTGCAAGCCGCCTTCGCTCGGGTGCTGGCCTCGGGCATGTTCATCCTCGGCCCCGAGGTGCAGAGCTTCGAGCGCCAGTGCGCTGATTATCTCGGCGTGCGGCACGCGCTGGGAATCTCCTCCGGCACTGATGCCATCCTGCTCGCGCTGATGGCGTTGGACATCGGACCGGGCGATGAAGTGCTTTGCCCGAGCTTCACGTTCTTTGCCACCGCCGGCTGTGTCGCACGCACGGGCGCAAAGCCGGTCTTCTGCGACGTGCGGGCGGACACGTTCAACCTTGATGTGACCGATGCCGCGCGCCGCATCACCCCGCGCACCAAGGCCATCCTGCCCGTGCATCTCTACGGTCAGGCGGCAGAGATGGAGTCTGTGAACGCCCTGGCCCGTCAGCACGGGATCAAGGTCATCGAGGACGCCGCGCAGGCGGTCGGCGCGACGCAAGGGGGCCGGCGTGCCGGAAGCTTCGGTGACTTTGGTGCGTTCAGTTTCTTCCCCACCAAGAACCTCGGCGCGTTTGGCGACGCTGGCCTGCTCACGACGAATGACGACGTCTTGGCCGAGCGTGCCACGCTCCTGCGGAACCACGGCGCGCACCCGAAGTATTTCCACAAGTTCGTGGGTGGAAACTTCCGCCTCGATGCCGTGCAAGCCGCGCTGCTCGCAGTGAAGCTTCCACATCTGGACGGCTACGCGCAGCTACGGGCGGCAAACGCGGCGCGTTACACCGAGCACTTTGCCAAGCTCCCCGGCCTTGGCACGAAGCTGATTCTCCCGACCGCCCAACCGGGCAACGGCCACATCTGGAACCAATACACGCTGCGGCTGCCCGGCGCGGGCCGACGCGAGGCGTTGCGGACCTGGCTCACCGCCCGGCAAATCGGCACGGAGATTTACTACCCGGTGCCGCTCCACGCGCAGGAGTGTTTTGCTGTCTTGGGCCAAACGGACGCGGACTTGCCGGTGTCCGCGCAACTCGCGGGTGAAGTCATGAGCCTCCCCATCTTCCCCGAGCTGACGCGCGCGCAGCAAGACGAGGTCATCGCGGCGGTCAGCGAGTTCGTGGTGGCGGGAAAGTAGCGTTTCTGGAGCGCGGGCTTCAGCCCGCTCCAACGCAAGAACTACCGTGCAGCTTCGTTTGGAATAACGCTCAGGAACTTCGTCGGGTGAGCGGACTGAAGTCCGCGTTCCGCACCGACAAATTCGTGTCCATTCGTCTCCATTCGTGGTTAAATCCCTCGCGTTCACCATGCGCATTCTCCTCTTCGGCTCCAGCGGACAAATCGGCACGAACCTCGCGCTGCGTCTGCTCGCGGACGGGCATGAAGTCTTCGGCGTGGACAAGCGCGCGAACACTTGGACCGACCGCTTCCCCACGCTGCTGCAAGACCTCAGCGGTAATTATCCCGCCTCGTCCGCCGGCATCGGCGACGCGGAGTATCCGAAGAGCGACGTGGTCGTTCACCTCGCGGCGAACGCGAAGGTCCACCAGCTCGTGAAGGAGCCGCATCGCGCGCTGGAGAACATCACCGTCACCTTCAACGTGCTGGAATACTGCCGGCTCTCGCGCACGCCCCTCGTCTTCTCCAGTAGCCGCGAGGTCTATGGGGACATCCACCGCTTCGCGACGGCGGAGGCGAGCGCGGACTTCGCCTACACGGAGAGCACCTACTCGGCGAGCAAGATTGCCGGCGAGGCGCTCATTTATTCTTACGCGCGTTGCTACGGGCTGCCCTACCTCGTTTTCCGCTTCAGCAATGTCTATGGCCGGTTCGACAACGACATCGGGCGCATGGAGCGGGTGATTCCGCTCTTCATCCGGCGCATCGCGGCGGATCAGCCCATCACGATCTTCGGCGCGGATAAGGTGCTCGATTTCACCTACGTGGATGATTGCGTGGATGGCATCGCGCGCGGGGTGGCGGCGCTGGCGGCAGGCAAGGTGAAGAACGAGACCATCAATCTCGCGTGTGGCCAAGGCAACACGCTGGTCCGCATGGCGGAGCTGGTCGGGCAGACCCTGGGCAAGACGCCGCAAATCACGCTGGCCCCGACGCAGCTCGGCGAAGTCACGCGCTATGTGGCGGACATCTCGAAGGCCAAGGAACTCCTCGGCTATGTGCCACAGGTGCTGCTGGAGCAGGGCATCCCGCGTGCCGTGGCGTGGTGCCGGGCGTGGGATGCTGGGAAGCCGACCTGACTGCGCCGAATTCCTTGCTGACGCAAGCCGTCCATTGCGCCTAACTTTCCCCCACATAAATCATGTTCATCCTCGACGCCCACCTCGATCTCGCCATGAACGCGCTGGAATGGAACCGCGACCTCACGTGGTCCATCGAGCGCATCCGCCGCTGGGAACTCGGGAAGAAGGACAAGGTGGACCGGGTCAATGGCACCGTGAGCTTTCCGGAGATGCGCCGCAGTGAGATCGGCTTGTGCGTGGCCACCCAGATCGCCCGGCACTCGCCCTACTTCCACCGGCTGCCCGGCTGGAACTCGCCGCATCAGGCCTGGGCGCAGACCCAGGGCCAGCTCGCGTGGTATCGCGCGATGGAGGAGGCCGGCGAGCTCGTGTCCATCCGCACGCGGGCGCAGCTCGAAGCGCACTTCAAGCTCTGGCAGAAACTCCCGCCGCCCGACCAGAAAGCCTACAACGTTGAATCCCGCCGGACCGCCGCCCGGCCGCCCATCGGCTACGTCCTAAGCCTCGAAGGCGCTGACTCGCTCATCACGCTGAAGCACCTTGAGCGCAGCTATGCCGATGGGCTCCGCGCTCTTGGACCCGCGCACTACGGCCCCGGAGTTTACGCCCACGGCACCGACTCGGTGGAGCCCATGCCGGCCCGCGGCAAGGAGCTGCTCAAGGAAATGGACCGCCTCGGCATGATCCTGGACACCACTCATCTCAACGACGCCAACTTCTGGGAGGCGCTGGATGTCTTCCAAGGCCCGCTTTGGGCCAGCCACCAGAACTGCCGCGTGCTGGCCCCATGGAACCGCCAGTTCGCCGACGACCAGATCAAGGCGGTCATTGATCGCGGCGGCGTGCTGGGCATGGCGTTCGACGGGATCATGATGGTGCCCGGTTGGGTGCATCACCGCAGCAAAGCCGCCGACTTCCAGCTCAAGATCGAGCGCATCTGCGACCACATCGACCACATCTGCCAGCTCGCCGGCAACGCCAGACACGTGGGCATCGGCACCGATCTAGATGGCGGCTTTGGCACCGAGCAGACGCCGATGGATATGGACACGATTTACGACCTCCAGAAAATCCCCGCGCTCCTCAAGAAGCGGGGTTACAAGCCGGCGGAGATTGCGGGCATCATGTCCGGCAACTTCCTGAACTTCCTGCGGAAGCATCTCCCGGCCTGAAGCGCAGTGCCTGCAGCTGCTGCCATGCAAACTTAGTCGGTGGCAACCGGCTGCCTGCATTCACGGCATAGCATCAGCCGTTCAGCGTGTTCTTCCGTGCCCAGACATCGGCGGCGATGATTTGCTCCAAGCTCGGGTGTTCCACGACTTGATGCGCCTCCATCGCACGGGCGACGGCGATGGAGATTTCCGTGAACTTGATCTGGCGGTTACAGAAGGCCTCCACGGCGACTTCGTTCGCGGCGTTGAGCACGGCGGGGAGGGTGCCGCCGACTTCGCCGGCGCGGCGGGCGAGGTTAAGCGAGGGAAAGCGGTCGGTGTCCGGCTCCTCGAAGGTGAGGGTGCCAATCTTGGCGAAGTTCGTCTGCACGCGGTCGCTGCCCACGCGCTCCGGGTAGGTGAGGGCGTATTGGATGGGCAGGCACATGTCGGGCGTGCTGAGTTGCGCGATGATGGAGCCGTCCACGAACTCAACCATCGAGTGGACGACGCTCTGCGGATGCACGACGACCTTCACGCGGTCCATGCCGATGTCGAAGAGCCAGCGAGCCTCGATCATCTCCAGGCCCTTGTTGAAGAGGGTGGCGGAATCAATCGTGATCTTGCGGCCCATGACCCAGCTCGGGTGCTTCAGCGCGCGCTCGACAGTGATGTCGGCGAAGGATTCCTTCGGGTGCAGCGCCTTGTCGCGGAAAGGGCCGCCGCTGGCGGTGAGCCAGAGGCTGCGGACGGAGGAGCTGGGTTTGCCGTCGAGGCATTGGAAGATGGCGGAGTGCTCGCTGTCCACGGCGAGGACTTTCACGCCGTGCTTGCGCGCCTCGTTCATCACGGTCTCGCCGGCCATGACGAGGATTTCCTTCGAGGCGACGGCGATGTCCTTGCCCGCGCGGATGGCGGCGAGGGTGGGTTGGAGCCCGGCAGTGCCCACGATGGCGATGAGGACGATGTCGGCCTCGGGCATCGTGGCGAGCTTGAGGAGGCCTTCGTTGCCGGCGTGGACCGTGACCTTAGTTCCGAGGCTGGCCTGGAGTTCGTTGGCCTTGGCTGGATCGGTGATGGAGATGGCGGCCGGCTGATACTTGAGGGTTTGTTCGAGGAGCAGTTCGGAGTTGCCGCCGGCCGCCATGCCGACGATGCGCAGGCGGTCAGGCAGGTCATCAGCGACCTTGAGCGTGCTGGTGCCGATGGAGCCGGTGGAGCCGAGGAGAACGACGTTTTTCACAAGTCAAAAGTAAAAAGGTAAAAGGCAAACCCGCTGCCGCCGCCCGGCTTTTTTGCCTTTCACCTTTTGCCTTTTACTTTGGCTCACCGAGTAAGCACATGCCGCAGATACAGATACATCAGCGGCGCATTGAACAGCAGGCTGTCCAGCAAGTCCAGAATCCCGCCGATGCCGGGGAAGTAGCCGCCGGAGTCTTTCACGCCGGCTTCACGCTTGAAGAGTGATTCGATCAAGTCGCCGATGACCGCCGAGACGCTCAGGACCACGCCCAGGATCACTGCGTGCGTGAGGTTCATGCCGTAGAGCTTGGCTCCCGCGAAGTGTGCGAACGCCACGCTCGCGCCCGTGGAAATCACCACCGCGCCGCCGAAGCCTTCCCACGTCTTGCCCGGGCTGATGCGCGGGATCATCTTGTGCTTGCCGATGAGCGACCCCGTGCAATACGCCCCCACGTCGCTGAACTTGGTGACGAGGATGAAGTAGAGAACATAGAACGTCCCGGCGTCTGCCGCCGCGCCGGTGGGAAAGCGGAAGAACTCGATCTTCTGGATGAAGTTCAGCAGCCACGGCACATACATCAGTCCGAGCAGCGTCGTCGCCATGGCCACGATGCCATGCGGGTTGTCCTTGGCGATGAACTGTCGGATGCAGAGACCGAGGACGAACAGGATGAGGAAGATCGTCTCGAAGTCGTTCACGCGTGCCGGAGAGTCGTGGATGCCCAGCTTGCCCGCGCAATGCAGGAACGTTCCTGCCACCATGAGCAGCCCCGCCGCCATGCCAAACTTGCGGAAGCACACCCGCCCGCGCGCCCGCACCATCCCGTAAAACTCGAACATCCCGCACGCCGCCAGCAGCAGCATGATGAGGATGAACACCACGTCCGAGACCAGCTTGTTTCCGCAGAAGAGCGCGCCGAGCACGACGGTCCACAGCGCGACCGAGCTGGCCAGTCGGCGGAGGAAGACCTTGCCCTTGGACGGAGCTGGGGACGGCGACGGCGCAGCCGGCGGAGTCGGTTCGTTGGTCATGCGCGGCGCAGCGTAATGGGCAGCGGATGGGGTTGGAAGAAAGTTCAACCCGCGTTTTGGAATTTCCTTCCCGCGCTCGCGTCCGATTCGTAGCTTGCCGTGACATCGCCCGTTTCCATGCGCTCACCCAGCACCGCCCTAGTAATCGCCCTCCGTTCAGCGTTGCTGGTGGGCCTGCTGGCGGCGGCTGGAGCTGCGCGCGGGGCCGAGAAGGTGGACTACCTCACGCAAATCAAGCCGATCCTCCGCGAGCGTTGTTACGCCTGCCACGGCGCGCTCAAGCAGAATAACGGCCTGCGCCTCGACACAGCTGACTTGATGAAGCGCGGCGGCAAGGACGGTCCGATCGTGGTCTCCCGGAAGCCTGATCAAAGCCGGTTGCTGGCGAAAGTCTCCGCCACCGACCTCTCCGAACGCATGCCGCCCGAAGGCGACGCGCTCAAGCCGGAGCAAATCGAATTGCTTCGTCGCTGGATCGCCGCCGGCGCGCTGGCACCGAAGGACGAGAAGCCGGAGCCGAGCCCGAGTGATCATTGGGCGTTCAAGCCCGTCGTCCGCCCAGCGGTGCCGAAGCTCAGTGTTCAGTCAGGCCGAGGGCGTTCGTCCGCCCCACTGAATACTGAACACTCGAAACTGAATACTTCCTCCACAAACCCTATAGACGCGTTCATCTCCGCCTCGCTCGCCGCCGCGAAGCTCACGCCGCTCCCGCCCGCCGAAAAGTCCGTCCTCCTCCGCCGTGTTTATCTGGACCTCATCGGCCTGCCGCCCACGCGCGAGGAACTGCACGCCTTCCTCGCCGACCCTTCGCCCGATGCCTACGAGCGCGTGGTGGACCGGCTGCTGAATTCCCCGCAGCACGGTGAACGCTGGGCGCGGCACTGGATGGACGTGTGGCGTTACAGCGACTGGTTCGGCCGCCGCATGGTTCCCGACGTGTGGAACTCCGCCCCGCAAATCTGGCGCTGGCGTGACTGGATCGTGAAGTCCCTCAACGCCGACCACGGCTACGATCGCATGGTGAAGGAGATGCTCGCTGCCGACGAACTCGCGCCCCTCGACGACGAGACCGCCGTCGCCACCGGCTACCTCGTGCGCAACTGGTATGCGCTAAATCCCAACGACTGGATGCGCGCCAACGTCGAGCACACCGGCAAGGCCTTCCTCGGTCTCACCTTCAACTGCGCGCACTGCCACGACCACAAATACGACCCCATCACGCAGGCCGACTACTTCAGCTTCCGCGCGTTCTTCGAGCCGCTCTACGTGCGCCAGGACCGCTGGCCCGGCGAGGCCGACCCCGGCCCGTTCCAGGACTACGACTACAGCAAGAATCGCAAGGTCCAGCGCCTCGGCTCCGTGCGCGTCTTCGACAAGGACGCCGCAGCCAAGACGTGGTTTTACACCGGCGGCGACGAGCGCAATCGCCTAACGAACCGCCCGCCCGTCTTGCCCGCGATGCCGGGATTCCTCGGTGGCAATTCGCTGCAAGTCACGCCCGTGTCGCTGCCAGCCACCGTGTCCTATCCGGGCGCGAAGCCCTTCATCCGCGAAGCCGAAGTGAAGCGCGTGGAAGATGCCCTCGACGCCGCGAAGCAAGTCGTCCTCACCAACAAGACCGCGCTGACCGAAGCCCGCCTCAACACCGCCGAAGCCGAGCGCGCGTCCGTCCTCGCCCGTCTCGCTGCGGACGAGGCGAAGTTTGGAACGCCGAGCAATGCTCGCTCGGACACCAACGTGCTTGCCCGTGCCGCGAGCAAAGCCGAGCGCCAGTTCAAACTCTTCGCCGCGAAGGAAGCCTTGGCGAAAGCCGACGCCGATGTCGCCACCGCAAAGACCAACGCCACCGCCGCGAAAGACGACAAAGCCAAAGCCGACACCAAGGCCGCGCTCACCAAGGCCGAGACCGCGTTTACCGCCGCGAAGAAATCCGTGACCGATGCCGAGACCGCGCTGGCGAAAGACTCCACGGACTACACCGCCTTCAGCCCCGTCTATCCGCGCGAGAGCACGGGCCGGCGCAAGGCGCTCGCCGAGTGGATTACCTCGCGCGACAACCCGCTCACCGCGCGCGTGG
>CAIPBN010000699.1 GCA_903863315.1 uncultured Verrucomicrobiota bacterium
CAGCGGGAGAGGGCTGGGGTGAGGGAGAAAGCGTTCGGACCCCGACCGTGCTCATTCAAGCCCTTGGCGTTCGCCCTCACCTTTTGCCTTTTTACTTTTGCCTTTTGCCTTCTCGCCCCCGCCGCCGCTCCGAGCGACTACGTGACTTCGCTCCGCCTCGGCTGGTCGGAATACCTCGCGGGCAACCACACCAACTCTCTCGCCCATTACCGCGTCGCGCAGGCCGCGAAGCCCCTCTCGCTCGAACCCAAGCTCGGCCTCCTGCTTCCACTGCTCGCCACCAGCCAGTTCTCCGCCGCCGAGGCCCTCGCCCGTGAAATCCTCCGCGACCACAAAACCCATTACCTCGCCCACCACCGCCTCGCCACCGCGCTGCGCCTCCAGAACAAACTTCGCGCCGCCGACTCCGTCCTCGTCCGCGCGCTCGAACTTTACCCCAGCGACTCCGCCCTGCTGCTCGAACGCGGCCTCGTGAAGCTAGCCCAAAGCCAGCTCGCCGCCGCGCGTTACTTCCTCGGCCAGGCCGAGCTGCTCGATCCCGACAACGACGCCATCTTCGCCGCGCTCGCCGACCCGAAGCTCTTCGCCGACCTCGCGGAAATCACCGCGCCCGCCAGCCCCGGTTTTGCGCGCGGCCTTGGCTTCCGCCTCGGCGACACGCCCGCGCGACTCGACGCGACGGTTTACGGCGGCTGGATTGACTATCAAGGCACGCAGGTGAAAGACACCGCGCGCTTGCTCGGCGTCAGCACCTGGCTGGGCCTCGGCAAGTCGCACGCGGTCGAGACCTCCTTCGACTACATCGAAATTGACCGGTCGGGACTCGCGCGGTTCAAGCAGCTCGATGTCAACGCCGCCTACAACAACTTCAGCCTCACGAACTGGCGACTCCGCGTCGGCGCACACGTGCTGGCCAACGGCGACCCCTCAACCGACGGCGCGTGGAGCGCGTTTGCCGGCGCGGAGTGGTTCGGATCGCCGCGCTGGGGCGCTGGGCTGGACGCGAATTTTGCGCGCTACGAAGACTTCGGCACCGGCCTCGAAGTCACGCAGCTCGCGCCCAAGCTCGGCCTCGTGCTCGCCACCGGTGCGGACTGGACGCTGCGCGCCGAGACGCGCGGCTATTGGATTCATCTGAGTGAGGACGTGGGTTTTGCCCGGCGGAATTTCTTCTCGGCGGAAGAGCGGCTGTCACTCCTCTGGAACCGCTGGACCTTCGCCGCGTTCGGCTGGGCGGGCCGGCAGGTCTTCGCGGCCCGGGGCGACGGAGCGACGATTTTCAATTTACCAGAGAAGCACACCGCTGGCTTCGGCGCAGAAGTAAAGCGTTCGCTCTCGAACCGCGCCGCCGTCGCCTTCCGTTTCAACCGCGAGGAGTTCCGCGAACTCGGCGGGACCACCACCTCCGCTGCTCATACATTCATATCACTGCTCGCCTATACATTCTAAAGCACACATGAACCCGACCCAACTCCTCGGAACGCGGACGCCCACGTCCGCATCGTGCTTGCCCCGCGCCGTCCTTCTCCTCGCCCTCATATTTCTGTCCCCATTATTCTGTCAGGTCTCTCCGGCCGCCGCGCCCACTGACGCCGAGATCCGCGACGCCTACCACAAATCCTACCGTTACGAGAAAGCCCAGAACTACACTGACGCCATCAAAGCCCTCGCCCCCGTCATCACGGCTTACCCGACCGCTTACACCGTGAACCTCCGGCTCGGCTGGCTGAACTACCTCACCGGCAGTTTTGCCACCGCGCGCACCCACTACCAGACCGCCATCAAGACCGCGCCCGACTCCCTCGAAGCCAAGCTCGGCCACACCCTCCCGCTCATGGCGCAGGAGAAGTGGGAAGACGTCGAGACCCTCGCCAAGCAAATCCTCCGCGTGGACCCGGCGAACTACACCGCCAACCTCCGCCTCGCCTACGCCTCGCGGCTGCAAAAGAAGTTCGATGCCGCCGAAGCCATCCTCAACGGCACGCTCGTCCTCTACCCCACCGACATCTCGCTCCTCACCGAGCTGGCGCTGGTCAAGTTGGCCAAGGACAACAAGCCCGAAGCCAAGCGCCTCTTCAATGACGTCGTCATCCTCGACCCCGAAAACGTCACCGCCAAAGCCCAGCTCTCGAAACTCTGAACCACACTGGAGCGCGGACGCCCACGTCCGCAGCACCGAACTCGTTAGCCACGGATGAAACACGCATTTAACATGGAAATGACGCGACCATTCGGAGCCCCGCGCCCTTCCGTGTTTCATCCGTGGCTGTGAAAACTGTCCCCAGCCAAACCAAGTTAAGCCTATGAAAAAGCTGATCCTCCTCCTCGGCCTGCTCGCGACGCTCACCGCGTCCGCGCAGGTGCCGCAACTCATCAATTACCAGGGGCGCATCACCGTCGGCGGCACGAACTACGATGCCACCGGATCGTTCAAGTTCGCGCTCGTGAACACCACCGGCACGGTCAACTACTGGGCCAACGACGGCACCGCCAGCGGCCAGCCCGCCACCGGTGTCTCGCTCGCCGTCAGCAAGGGCCTCTACGCCGTCCTGCTCGGCGACACCTCGGTCTCCGGCATGACCACTGCCATCGGCTCCACGGTCTTCAACAACTCCGATGTCCGCCTGCGCGTGTGGTTCAGCGATGGCTCGGGCTACCAGCAACTCACGCCCGACCAGCGCATCGCCGCCGTCGGCTACGCACTCGTCGCGGCGACTGTTTCGGACGGGGCCATTACGTCCACCAAGCTCGCCACTGCCGCCGTGACCTCGACACATCTGGCCACCGGCTCCGTGGGTGCGAGTCAGATTGCCAGCGGTGCCGTCGGGTCAACGCAACTGGCCACGAGCGCGGTCGGAACGACGCAGCTTGCGAGCGGAGCGGTGACAGCGGCGAAGCTGGGCGCCAGTTCCGTCGGCTCCAGCGCACTGGATTTGACCGGCCTCACGACGGTGCTCTGGAAAGCCGGCGGCAACTCCGGCACTACGGCGGGCACGCATTTCCTCGGCACCACGGACAACGTCGCGCTGGAACTCAAGGCCAACAGCGTCCGCGCCCTGCGCTTGGAACCCAACACCTCGGCAGCTCCCAACGTCATCGGCGGCGCGGCCGTGAACTCCGCTTCCGCCGGCGTCGTGGGCGCGACCATCGCGGGCGGCGGCGCGGGCAGCTTCAACGGCACGGCCATCACGAACATCGTGCGCGCTCACTTCGGCTTCATCGGTGGCGGTGGCGCGAACGGCATCAACACAGGCGCGACCAACTCCGTCATCGCCGGCGGCTACCTCAACGTGATTTCCAACAACGCCGCATTCGCCACGGTCGGCGGCGGCATCGCGAACGGCGCGGGCACGAACGCGGCGACGGTGGCGGGTGGCTATTACAACCTCGCCAGTGGCTTCGAATCCACCGTGGCGGGCGGCGAGGCGAACCTGGCCAGCGGCACGGCGTCCTTCGTGGGAGGTGGCGTGACGAACATCGCCAGCGGCTTCGAGGCCGTGGTGGGCGGTGGTGAGCTGAACGACGCGACGGGGCCGATTTCGTTTGTGGGCGGCGGCTACTTCAACGCGGCTTCCAAGTATGGGGCCGTGGTCGCCGGCGGCTACGCGAACGGCGCGGTCGGGACCAACTCCATCGTGGCGGGCGGCGAATCCAACCTCGCCAGCAACAGCGTCTCGACGGTCAGCGGCGGTTACTTCAACGGTGCGACCGGCCAGGGCGCGACGGTGCCGGGCGGCTGGGCGAACTTGGCGGCTGGCTCGAACTCCTTCGCGGCAGGCTTCGTTGCCAACGCGGCCAACCACGGCGCGTTCGTGTGGTCGGACTCGTCGAGCACCACTGCGTTCAGCTCCACGGCGGCGAACC
>CAIPBN010000700.1 GCA_903863315.1 uncultured Verrucomicrobiota bacterium
CCACACGCACGACACCAGCGGCGTGCAATCCGCTGCCATCCTCAACGCCTCCGAGGCGGGCGTGGACATCGTGGATCTCGCGCTGGCCAGCATGAGCGGCAGCACGAGCCAGCCGAACTTGAACAGCATCGTGGCCGCGCTGCAGAACACGCCGCGCGACACCGGGCTGGATCTCGAAGCTTTGAACGAGTTCTCCGACTACTGGGAGGCGGTGCGCGAGTATTACCGCCCGTTCGACACCGCGCCCAAGACAGGTTCCGCCGAGGTTTATCTGCACGAGATGCCCGGCGGCCAATACACCAACCTCAAGGAGCAGGCCGCCAGCATGGGGCTCGCAGGTCGCTGGCGTGAAATCGCCCGCACCTACGCCGAGGTCAACGAACTCTTCGGCGACATCGTCAAGGTGACGCCCAGCAGCAAGGTCGTGGGGGACATGACCATGTTCCTCATCACGCGCGGCATCAAACCCGCCGACGTGGTGAACCTTGAACCGGGCAGCGTGCCATTCCCGGCCAGCGTCATTGACATGCTTTCCGGTGGACTGGGCCAGCCCATGAGCGGGTGGCCCGCGCAGTTGCAGAAGGTCGTCCTCGGCAAGCAGAAGCCCATCACCATCCGGCCGGGCGAGGACATGCCGGCGGCGAACTTGAAGAAGGTGCGCGAGGAGTTGGCCGCCAAGCTGAAGCGCGACGCCACGGACGACGACCTCTACAGCCACCTGATGTATCCCGAGGTCTTTGCGGACTTTGCCAAGGTCCAGCGGGATTTTGGCGAGGTGAGCTTGCTGCCCACCAACGCCTTCTTCTACGGGCTCAAGCCGGACGAGGAGATCAGCGTGAGCATCGAGGAGGGCAAGACGCTCTTCATCAAGCTCGTGAACATCGGCGCACCGGACAAAGACGGGCGGCGCACCGTCACGTTCGAGTTGAACGGCATGACGCGCGAGACCCACATCCAGGACAAGAGTGTCGCGCCGAAGGCCAAGAGTCGCGTGAAGGCCGACCCTGCCAATCCGTTGGAAGTGGCCGCGCCCATCCCCGGCATCATCACCAGCCTCGCGGTGGGCGTGGGGGCGAAGGTTGCCAAGGACGACAAGCTCGTAACGATGGAGGCGATGAAGATGCAAACCACCATCTACGCGCAGGCGGATGGCGTGGTGTCCGAGATCAGCGCCCAAGTCGGTGAAACCGTGGAGAGCAAGGATCTGCTAATCAAACTGAAGGCGTGAGAGGCGGGTGGAGCGAGTCCGCACCGCCGTGAGCGCGGCCGGGTCGGCGTTACACTTCCGCCCGGCCTTCGAATGAAAAGTCCGCCGGTCCGTTCAGCCGCACGTTGGCAAAACCTTCGCCAGTGGAGTCGAAGCCGACTTCGAGCGTGTCGCCGCCCTGCACCTGCACTTTGACCGGCGAGGAGAAACCATGGACGCGGGAGGCGATCATCGCTGCCGCGCTCACGCCCGTGCCGCAGGCGAGCGTCTCGCCCTCCACGCCGCGCTCATAAGTGCGCACGCGGATGTGGTTCGGGCCGAGCACCTGGGCGAAGTTCACATTGGTGCCCTTGGGTTTGAAGTGGGCATGATAACGCACTTCGGCTCCCGTTTGATTGACCATGGCCTTGTCGGCATCCGGCACAAAGATGACGGCGTGCGGCACGCCGGTGTTGAGGGAGTGGATGGCGGTGGTGCCGGTGGAGAGCGGGACCGACTCGTTCAGCCTAAGACCATGTGGAGGGGTGAGGTTCACGGTCACGCGCTCGCCTTGGAAGCTGGCGGTGATGACCCCGGCCACGGTCTCAAAGGTCACGCTGCCGCTGGCTCCGGTCAGGCGCTGGATGTAGCGGGCGAAGCAGCGGGCACCGTTGCCGCACATCTCGGCGCAGCTCCCGTCGCTGTTCCAGAATTCCCACGCCCAGTCGGCTTTGCCGGACTTGCAAGGGACCAACAGCATCAGGCCATCCGCGCCAATTCCACGCTGACGGTGGCAAAGCCGGGCAACTTGTTCAGCGGTGAGGCTGATGCGTCCCGCACGGTTGTCGGCGAGGATGAAGTCATTGCCCGCGCCGTTCATCTTTGTGAATTCCAAAATCATGGGGCGGGAAAGTAGCGGGATCGGTCCGGGGTGCAAGCGGCAATGAGATCGCGATGGGAGTGCCTCACGCTACGCCTTTCGGAGGTGGAGAATTGAAATGACGGCAGAAATCGAGTGCGGGGATTTGCGCGGTGCGTGCAGCGCTTGCGCTTCCACATGCGCACTATTTGCTCGGATAGTTGAGGTTTCCATCAAAGTGGAAGGCAGAGACTGTGGATCACCGCTGGCACAATACATGCGGGATAAATTGGCACTAACCGGTTGCCGCCAATTGCCAG
>CAIPBN010000701.1 GCA_903863315.1 uncultured Verrucomicrobiota bacterium
ACGCTCAGCCGATGCCGTGGCGGTCACGGACACGGAGCTCTTTGTCCTGTCTCGTGCCCGCTACGAGGAACTGGCCAAGGCAAACCCCGGCCTGGCCGTGGAAATCCTGCGCAATCTCTGCCGTGAAATGGCCGTCCGCCTGCGTTACTCGAACAGCGAGCTGCGGGCGCTGCATGAGTCGTGACCGGACTTCCCCCGCCGCCGCTGATTCATCATGCTCCGGCCATGAAGCTCCTTTGGTCACTCCCATTGATCGCGGTCGTGCTCGTTGGCTGCCAGTCCTATCCGATGGGACTCAGCGAGGCGCAATGGAATGCGCTTTCACCCGAGCAGCAGGCCGACTACACGCGTCAGCAGACGCAAATCAACGAACAACGCCGCCGTGAACGCGAGGCCGCCGAGCAGGCGCGTCAGGCGGAGGAGGCCGCGCGGGCCAGAGAGGAGCGGGCACGCGTCCAACTCGCTTACGCCCGCGCCCGTCACGGTGATGTGGTCACGGTGACGATTGAGGGCGGCTATGTGGCCATCAACGGCAAGCACCAGACCTACGAGCCGGTGCGCTTCGACCTCGTGCGGGGCGAGCGCAAGGAGGTGGAGTTCATCCAGCAGGGCCGGTCCTCCAGCCGTCAGCGCATCGACGTGCGGCTCACCGAGGACGGACATACTTTCTACTTCGACGAGTCAGCAAGGGACCGCATCGCGCTCATCAGCACGGGCTGGGATCAAGGCAAGACCCATGCGGCCCTCAACGTGCAGGACAAACGCAGCCGGTCCGAGGCCCGCAACCTGTCGATCACCATCAAGCTGAAGGAATTGCCCAGCATGCCCCGACGGCAGGAGTTGCGGAAACCCTGACATTGGGGCTCCGTCCGGTTTCGGCTGAATGGGTTCCCCCGTGGGCCGTCAGTTTCTCAAGCTCATGGGCCATCACAATCAAACCTTCTGTGACGGGGTCGCGCGCCGCGATTTCCTCCGTATCGGCGCGGCCGGCGTGCTGGGCACGCAGTTCTCGCTGGCCAGCCTGCTTTCCGGCTCGGCCCGGGCTGCGGCCGCCGCGCAGGACAAATCGTTCATCTACATCTTCCTCAAGGGCGGGTTGAGCACGATCGACACCTTTGACATGAAGCCCGACGCGCCCGTCGAGGTGCGGGGCGATTTCAAGGAAATCTCCACCAACCTGCCTGGGATCCATGTGTGCGAGCACCTGCCGCGAGTGGCTCGCGAGATGGACAAGTTTTCGCAAATCCGCTCCTTCACCCACCGCTCCTCGGACCACGGTCCGGCCGACCACTACATGCTCACGGGCTTTTTCCCGTCGGCTGGATTCAACGGCGGGCTGAAGCCCAACAACCAGCATCCTGCCTTCGGCTCCGTGCTCGCGCAAAAGCTCGGCCCGCGCGGCTCCGTGCCGCCCTACGTCTGCCTGCCGGGGATGCACCCGAGCGGCAGCTCGGCCTATCTCGGCGCCTCGGCCGTGCCCTTTGTGATCGAGACCGATCCCAGCGCCCCGAATTTCACGGTGCCCGATCTCGCCCCGCCGATGCTCATCGAAAGCAAGCGTCTGGATGCGCGCCGGGAACTGCTCGCCCAGGTGGACCGCTATCAGAAGGCCGCCGAAACCGCCGCCAACGCCGGGCCGCGCAACGTCAGCGTGTTCACCCAGCGCGCGTTCGACCTCATGACTTCCCCGGACGCGAAACGTGCGTTCGACCTCGCCGCCGAACGCGAGAAGCTCCGCGACGACTACGGGCGCAACACGCTCGGGCAGTCCTGCCTGCTGGCCCGCCGGCTGGTGGAGAGCGGCGTGCGCTGCGTGACCATCGACCACGCGAACTGGGACACCCACGACGGCAACTTCAACACCCTCAAGACCGCGCTCCTGCCCAAGCTGGACGCCGCGATGTCCACGCTCTTCCGCGACCTCGCCGACCGGGGCATGCTGGAGAAGACACTTGTCGTGGTGAGCGGCGAATTTGGCCGCACGCCGAAGATCAACAAGAACGCCGGCCGCGACCACTGGGGCCCCTGCTTCACCGTGCTCATGGGCGGTGGCGGCATTCAGGGAGGCCGGGTGGTGGGAGCCAGCGACAAATGGGCGGCCTACCCCGCGCACACGCCTTATGGTCCCGAGGACATGGCGGCGACTCTTTATCATCTGCTTGGCCTGGACCCGCTGGATGAAATGCACACCTCCGAAGGCCGCCCGATCATGATCGCCAACAACGGGCGTCTGATCAAAGAGCTGCTCTAAGAGCCTGTCTGAAAATTGGGAGGGGTCCTGTTTTCGTGGGCAAGTCCAGACGGCAAGGCGCGACGAAGGAGGATACCCGCAGCGATCTCTGACTGAGGAGCAATGCAGCCAGGTGAGCTTCCCCGCGAAAACTCTCCGGGCGGCGCAGTCTTTTGGCGCTGGCCGGCGTTGGCCGGCGTTGGCTCGACCGTCACAGCCCGCTGCGGGGATGCTCCGGTCTCGCCGCCTTGGCCAACCCCAAAATCCCTCACCGCAGGGACCCCTCCCAGTTTTCAGACAGGCGCTAAGGTTCAGATTGGTCTTGAGCCACGTTCCCGCGTTTGGCTTAATCCGCACCCCGCGAGCGATCGCATGGCTGGGTGGTAGGATACCCAAGTGGCCAACGGGGGCAGACTGTAAATCTGCTGGCTCACGCCTTCGCTGGTTCGAATCCAGCTCCTACCACCACTCAGCCTCTCCGTGGACGAGAGGAATCCTTCGATTTCAGGCTGTTTCGCCAAAATTGCGTCCCAAGGACTAAGGCGAATTCCCTGCTTGAAACGTGGCGCTCAGGCGTCACTCATCCGCTCACCTCATCTGCCGGAGCCATACGGGAACAATGTCGAGGAGAGTGCGGAGAGCCCGTCGAGGACAGCCTCCAAAAAGACACCATCGATACGAAGGTCACCGTGACCGACGCGGTTGCGCATCGCGTGGGCTCAATGCAGATGTTTCTGCGCAGGCACCGTTGCAGCGTGCAATCCTAGGGCTTTCGCAACCGGAAGAACCGCACTTGGTTCCCCACCGGGACCTCCGTTTCCAAGTCGCTGCCGTTCAGGGTCAGCGCATTCGGCTCATCGATCCACACTGGATTGAGCAGATTCGTGGTGCTTTGCAGGATGTAGCCCGAGGCGGCCAGCGGCCAGCGCATGCGCAGCCGCCCGCTCAAGGGTTGGAAGCCCACCTGGGGCACCCCGCCACCGGTGAACTGGTTAAACCGCGTCACCAGCACATCCTCCGCCCCCCGGCTCGGCAGCGAGTTGCCCCCCACCGTGCTCGTCCCGCTGAAATAGCCGGTGATGACGCTGTTCCCCACCGCGTCCACGCCCACACCCAGCCCGAAGTCGCCGCTCAAATCCGCCCCGCCTGCCTGTTGCACAAACGCAAACACCCCGCCCGCATCCAGCCGCGCCAGGAACGCATCGTAGCTTCCCGAGATGCCCTTGAGCGTGTTGGTGCCGAACGTCACCCCGCCGGAGAAATAGCCCGTCACATGCACCGTGCCCGCCGCATCCACGGCCACGGCCCGCGCGGCTGACAAGCCACCACCTCCGAACCGCCGCACCCACGTCACCCGGCCGTCCCCGGCATACTTGGCAACGAAGCCATCCGACGCGGCCCCGGCAACGCTCGTCACGTTGGTGCCGGAGAAGCTCGCATTGCCCGCCACCGCACCGACGAGATACGCGCTGCCGTCCGCCGCCACCGCCACGCCGCCAGCGGTGTCCTCGCCTGCGCCGCCCGCCTGACGTGCCCACTGCAAGGTTCCCGCCGCGTCAAACTTTGCGAGGAACATGTCCGCGTTGCCATAACTGGTGAACATGCCGATTCCGAAGGTCGCGACCGGACTGTGGAAGACACCGCCCACGAAGACATTCCCTGCATTGTCGGTTGCGATGCCCGTGCCCGTGTCCAAAAGTCCGCCGCTGTAACTCCCGGCCTTCTGTGCCCAAACCTCGGCGCCTGTGCTGGTGTATTTCGCCACGAAGATGCGGCCGACGTTCGCCACCGGCACCCCCGCGAAGGTGTCCAGCACCGAGCGCCCCGTCACCAGCACATTCCCCGCACTGTCCACCGCCACAGCGGTGCCCTCGTCATGCGCAAATTCCACGCCCGCGCTGCGCACCCAAGCGAGCGTGCCGGCGGAATCATACTGCGCGAGGAACACGTCGGCATACGAAGTCGGGCTGGTATTGGTCAGCGTTGTGCCACCACCGAAGGCTGCCTCGCCTTCGTAGGCCCCCGTCACGTAGCAGTTGCCCAGCGCATCCACGGCGATGCCTTTGGCCACATCAA
>CAIPBN010000702.1 GCA_903863315.1 uncultured Verrucomicrobiota bacterium
GATTGACGGTGAAATCGTTCAGATTGAGTTCGTGTATTTTCCTGTCGCAGTCGGCGGCACTTTCGAGAAGGTGCTCGCGATAGTTAGCGGCATGAAGACTTACTTTCAGGTTGCCGCCGGGACACCGGCCTACCACATCCTGCGCGAGATGTTGGCCCCGCAGCAGTCATGGGAGAGCAGTGTCAAGGGCTTGGCCAAGGCGACGGTGCGAGTTCGCCGATTGCTGGAGGGCTCGAGATGAGCTCGTAAGCGCGGACCAACGGTGCGCCGCACCCGCCGCGATTGACCGCCACCTACTGAACACTGAACACTGAATACTGGTTACTGCCCCATGCCCTCCCCCGACTTCCTCCCCTCCCTCGTCGGTTCCCTGTCCGTCGGGGCCGCCGGCAACCCGACCGTCGCGATGGTCGAGGCCGCCTTCCGCCACCACGGCCTGCACTGGCGCTACGTGAACATGGAGGTGCCGCCCGCCGGCCTCGCTGACGCCGTGCGCGGCGCACGGGCGATGGGTTTCGGCGGCTTCAACCTCTCCATGCCGCACAAGGTCGCCGTCATCCCACTTCTCGACGGCCTCGGCGAATCCGCCGCGCTCATCGGCGCGGTCAATTGTGTCGTGCGACGCGGCGAGCAACTCATCGGCGAGAATACGGATGGCAAGGGCTTCCTCAAATCGCTCCAGGCAATCTGCGACCCGCGCGGCAAGAACATCGTGATGTTCGGCGCGGGCGGCGCGGCGCGGGCCGTGGCGGTGGAAGTCGGCCTCGTCGGCGCGAAGCGCATCACCGTCGTCAACCGCAGCGAGCCACGCGGCCGCGAACTCGTGGACACCCTCCGCCACAAGGCCAAGCTCGCCGCCGACCTCGTCGTCTGGCGCGGCGATTACGCCCTCCCCGCCGGCACCGACATCGTCATCAACGCAACCTCCATCGGCCTCTACGACGCCGAGGCGCGGATCGAACTGAACTTGGATTCACTCAAGCCTAACATGGTCGTCGCCGACGTGGTCTTCAGCCCGCCGCAAACCCGCCTGCTCCGCGACGCCGCCGCGCGGGGCTGCCGCACCCTCGACGGCCTCGGGATGCTCGTGAACCAAGGCGTCATCGGCGTGCAGTATTGGACCGGGGTGAACCCCGACCCCGCCGCCATGCGCCGCGCGCTGGAAGAAGCGATGGGCATTTGATGAACGCGACGTTGCACCTGCACCCGTGCCGGCGATTTGCCATCGCCGCGTTGCGCGTTGTCTGCTCGAACGCGGCCCGTGCTACCGGCCGCCACGGACGGCGGTTGCAAACCGCCGGCACGACTGCGACGCCAGACGCAAGAGCCTATCCCCCATTTCCCATCTCCTATTCCCTATGAAACACATCGCCCTCCTCACCCTCGTCCTCACCATCCCCGCTCTTGCCGGCCCCGGTGAGAAAACCCGCACCGTCGCCGCCCAGCCGAGCTGGATTGTCGCCACGCCGCAGGTCGAGTTGGCCATCACGCACCTCGGCGGGCACATGGCTCCCGTCACGTTCTACCGCGACTCCGCGCGGCCCGTGCAGCCCTACCACATCAGCCCGTGGCAGGGTGAGAAGCACGCCTACCCCGTGCCGGTGCTCGTGCCCTTGCGCGGCGATTTCTTCTGCCTCCCCTTCGGCGGCAACGGCGACGCAGTTAACGGCGAGAAGCACCCGCCGCACGGCGAGACCGCCGGCTCGCTTTGGAAACACGTCACCACGAAAAAGTCCGGCGACGTCACCACGCTTACCGCCACGCTCGAAACGAAAGTTCGCCCCGGCAAAGTGATCAAGGAGCTGTCCCTCGTGGACGGCCAGAACGTCGTTTACTCACGCCACCTCATCGAAGGCTTCGCCGGCAAGACGCCGCTCGGCCACCACGCCACGCTCGCGATGCCGGAGAAGGACGGCGCGTTCCGCATCGCGACGAGTCCGTTCAAGTTCGGCATGGTCGCGCCCGGCCTCTTCAGCGACCCGAAGTCCGCCGAGTATCAAGCCCTGCAAATCGGCGCGCGCTTCAAGGACCTGAGCAAGGTCCCCGTCGCCTGGAAGGGCGCGCCCGACGCCGACCTCGCGTCGCTCCCCGCGCGCAAAGGCCACGCCGACCTCTTCCTCCTCCTCAACGAGCCGAACGGCCCCGCCTGGGTCACCGCCACGCGCGGCGACGAGGGCTGGGTGTGGTTCGCGCTCAAAGACCCGGCGGTGCTCACCGGCACGCTCTTCTGGCTGGAGAACCACGGCCGCCACGGCCTGCCGTGGTTTGGCCGCAACAACTGCGTCGGCATCGAAGACATTACCGGCCACTGGGCCGACGGCCTCGCCGCGTCCATCGCGCCGAACGTGCTGACCAAGGAAGGCATCCCCACCGCCATCGAACTCAGCGCCACGCGCCCGACGGCGGTGAACTACATCCAAGGCGTCGTGCGCGTGCCTGCCGGCTTCGTCGAAGTGAAGACACTGGAGTTCGCACCCGGTCAGGTGACCTTCATCTCCACCACCGGCCAGCGCGTGACTGCGCCCGTGCGCCATGAGTTCTTGAAGGCCGGAAAGCTGTGAGCAACGTGGCCACCATCGTTCAGCCTGGTTCGATAGGGGTCATGAACCCATTTGCTCTAGCCGTGCCATTGCTGATGGCTGCTATGGTGGTTTGGCAAGTCGTTACAGGCAAATTCCTAAGCCGGCGGTGGTGTGTGGTGATTACGCGCGAGACTAATCCCGCCAAGTTCTGGATGATGATCTGTCTACAGTTGATGATTACAATCTTCGCCTGGAGAATTATGTGGCGAGCAATATGGCGGTGAGGCCCGGGAGATGCGAGATGAGCAATTTTGGATTGTGAAATTTGTGCCTAGCCACAGCGAAGCATCTATCGGAAAACGCATCCACAGCTGCGCTCTGCAGGCGCACTCCAGAACGCGCGCCTCATGACCTCGCGTTCGACCGCCCTCTCACGCTTCCTCGCCGCCTACGGGATGGCCTTCGTGCTGGCGCTGCTTTGCACGTTCTTCAGCTTCGCGACCTATAACGAGCAGCACCCAACTGGCGCAGACGCGGCCCGCGAGCTTGCCAGCAGCATCCTCGGCCAATTTGGCAAGTCTGCGCGCGTCCTCATCGCCGTGCCAAATCAGCCAGATGCGGATGCCTTTGCAGATGCGCTCCAGACCGCGCTCACCAACTCCGGCGCCACCGTCGTCACCATTGTAAAAGGCGAACCGAAAGACGCCCGCGCCGCGCTGCAAACCGCCGCGTCCGCCGGCAAGCTCGACAGCATCGCCTGCACCCAGGCCAGCGCCGGCTGGCTCGTCTTCGCCGAACTCGCCACCGACTTCCCCGCGCTGGGCAACCCGCGCATCGTGCAGCCGCAGACCTACCACTGGCCCAACTTTCTCAAGCGCGACAACCTCCTCAACATCGCCAACCAAATCGCCGTCATCGCCATCGTGGCCATCGGCATGACGCTGGTCATCATCGGCGGCGGCATTGACCTCTCCGTCGGCAGCCTCATCGCGCTGGCGGCGGTCGTGGCAGCGCTGTTCATCCGCGACTTCGCAGGCGCGCAGCAGGCCGGCGCGCTCGGCATGACGCTTGCGTGCCTCTCCGCCATTCTCATCGCCGGCGGCGCGGGCGCGGTGAACGGTGCGCTGGTCACGGTCTTTCACCTCCCGCCCTTCATCGTGACCCTGGCCATGATGCTCGTGGCCAGCGGCGCGGCGTATCTGTTGACGCATGGACAATCAGTCTATCAAGTGCCCAACAGCTTCGTCTGGCTGGGGCGCGGCGCGGATGCCTTCGGCCTGCCGAACGCCGTGCTGCTCATGGCGCTGCTCTACGTTGCGGCGCACCTCCTAATGAAGCACACGGTGCTGGGCCGCTGGCTTTACGCCATCGGCGGTAACCGCCAGGCCGCGCGATACTCCGGCGTGCCGGTGCGACGCGTGTTATTCCTGACCTACGTCGTGAGCGGATTGCTCGCCGGCCTCGGCGGCGTGGTGCTGGCGTCGCAGCTCAAAAATCGCCGTCCTTGTAACTGACTCACAGTTAAACCTCATTGGTGATGGCGTTGATGTGGTGATTAAGGCGAGCGCTGCGCAGTTAGCAGGAATGAATGAGTTCGTCACTCAAATGCACAC
>CAIPBN010000703.1 GCA_903863315.1 uncultured Verrucomicrobiota bacterium
AACATCTCGGCGGCGAAGCGGGACTTCGGCTACGTGCCGCGCGTGTCCACGGAGGAAGGGCTGCGTCGGCTGGCGGAGCATTTGAAGCGAGGCGGCGGATGATGCCCGACTGGCAAACGCTCTTCGCTCTGCGACCGCTGGGTTCGCGGGCGATGGGGTTGACATTGCCGGAATTGGTAGGGCCGGTCTGGTTTGCCAGCGCGAATTCCGCTGACTTGACGGAACTGCCAGCGGATTCGTTTCTGACTTCCGTAGAGAGCGCGCGGGCAAGCGCGTTCAAGTTTGGGCAGCCTCGGGAGAATTTCACTTTGGGGAGGCTCGCAGGGAAGCTGTCATTGGCGGCGGCTGCCAGCGCAAGCGCCCCCCGCTCCCCAGCCCTGTCGCCCGGTGGCGGAGAGGGAGAAGAGCGGGTGCGGAGGCTGCGGTCCTTTAAAATCGAAAACGGTGAGCGCGGCGAGCCGGTGGTCCGTGCCGGCGACTTGAAGTCGCCGGCACATGCAGTCAGCCTCAGTCATGTCAACGGGCTGGGAGTCGCAGTGGCGTTTCCGGCTCGCGAACGGGTCGGGCTGGACTTGGAACTGATTGACGCGCGGAGAGCAGAGACGGTGCGGAAGGGCGTGCCGCTCTCGGCCGAGGAGGAAGACTGGTTGAAGACCCCATTGCTGCCAGAGGCGACGGCGCTGCTGTTGCTTTGGACGGCGCGGGAGTCGTTGGGCAAGGCGCTCGGCTGCGGGCTGGCGTGCAAATGGGAGACGCTGGCCTTGCAGCGAATCGAACAAGTCAGCGAAGGAGGTTGGTCCGGGATTTTCCTGCATCATCCGCAGTTCCGTTGCTGGAGCTGGGTGGGGCCGGAGGCGGTGATGTCGCTGGCGTTCACCCCAGCTTGAGTTGTCCGCGGGCGGGATTTCCGCCCAGCTACTCCGCGTTCGGATAGGAGCCGAGCACCTTCACGAAGCTGCATTGCGTGGCGAGCTGCGCAATGGCCTTGGCCACCTTGCCTTCGCTGGAATGGCCGTCGCAGTCCACGAAGAAGAAGTATTCCCACACGCGGCGCTTGCTGGGGCGGCTCTCAATCTTCGTCATGTTCAGGCGATACTTGCGGAAGGGCGCGAGCGCACGGTGGAGCGCGCCGACCTCGTCCGCGATGCTGAACATGAGGCTGGTGCGGTCGTGGCCGGTGGGCGGGCTGCATTTGCGGCCCAGCACGAGGAAGCGCGTGGCGTTGGCGGCGTTGTCCTGGATGTCGTGCTCCAGCACGGGCACGCCGTATTTCTCGGCCGCGAGCAGGCCGGCGATGGCGGCGGCGTGCTTCTCCTGCGCGGCGAGCTCGGCGCTCCGGGCGTTGGAGGAGGTCTCGACGATTTCCGCACTGGCGAGGTTTTTGTGAACCCACGCGCGGCATTGCGCGAGGGACTGCGGGTGGACGTAGAGTTTCTTGATGCGTTCGCGGCGAGACTTGCTGACGAGGCAGTGCGAGATGGGCAGGACGATCTGGGAAACAATCTTCAGGTCGCTGTCCACGAACATGTCGAGCGTGTGCGTGACGACACCTTCGGTGGAGTTCTCGACCGGCACGACGCCGTAATCGGCGCGGCCCTTGGCGACCTCGTTGAAGACGTCGGCGATGGTCTTCTGCGCCGCGTAGAGCAGGCTGGATCCAAAGCGCTGGATGGCCGCTTGATGCGTGAAGGTCGCCTCCGGGCCGAGGTAGGCGATGGTCATGGATTTCTCCAACGCGAGCGCGCTGGACATGATTTCGCGGTAGATGGCGCGGAGCGAGGCGTCGGTGATGGGACCGGCGTTGTTCTTGATGATGCGCTGGAAGACTTGGCGCTCGCGGGACGGGACGTAGATTTCCTCGCCAGCCTTACGCTTGATCTCGCCGATGCCGAGGACGTGCTTGGTGCGCTCGTTCAGTAGCGCGACAAGTTTGGCATCGAGGGCGTCGATGGCCTTGCGGTGCTCAGGGATGGTCAAGGGCGAGGTGCTCACGCGCGGGGGGATGATTCGGATGGGGGCTCCGTGGGCGAAGTTGAGCGGGGCTCGGACACCGGTGTTTCAGGCGGGGCGGTTTCGCGTCCGGTCACTTCCTGCATCGCCAGTTGCTCCGGCGGCGCGGTGGCGAGTCCTGGCTCAACGGTGAGCAGTGCGTCGGGCTTTTTGACAGGAATCTTGCGCAACTCGTCGGCGGCGGGGAGGTCTTCGAGACCGCGCAGGCCGAAGTATTCGAGGAACGCCGGGGTGGTTCCGTAAAGCGCGGGACGACCCACGACTTCCGCGCGGCCGGTTTGCTCCACGATGCCGCGTTCCAACAGGGTCTGCATCACGCCGTCCACGGCCACACCGCGAATCTGCTCAATCTCCGCGCGGGTGAGCGGCTGGCGGTAGGCAATGATGGCCAGCGTCTCCAGCGCAGGCTGCGAAAGTCTGCCCGGACGGCTCTTCTCGCCGACGAGGGTCTTTATCCACGGCGCGAACTCCGGCTGGCTGACGAACTGCCAGGCACCCGCAACGCACACGAGGCGGAAGGTGCGCGCGGCGGCCTCGTGGTCCTTGGCCAGTTCCTCCAACAGGGCGATGATCTCCTCGTCCTTCGTCTTCTTGAACGACTTGGCGAGCGGCTCCTCGGAGTTGTCGGCGGTCTGGGAGAGCACGTCGCGGAGTTCTTTCGGACTCAGCGGCTTCTGGGAGTTGAAGAGGATGGCCTCGATGATGGCTTTGAGTTCCATGCTAATTCATCCGCAGGTTCAGCTCCGGTGCGGGAGCGGGAGCGGCTTCAGGGGTTGGCTCCGGCGGCGGCGCAACGGGCTGCGGCGGGGCCTGGGCAATCTCGATTTCCGCAAACGCCTCCGGCTGGGCGATGACGATCTGCTTGAGGCGGATCAACTCGAGCATCGCGAGGAAGGTCACCACCACCTCGGTGCGGCTGGTGGCAGCGGCGAACAGCTCGGAGAACTTCACGGCGGGCCGTTCGCGGATGAGGTTGACGATGGTCTCGATCTTCTCGCTGACAGTCCACTTGTCCTCGAAGATGTCGCGCGTGTCGGCCGCGACAAAGCGCTTGAGGATGACGTTGACCGCGTTGACCAGGTCGAAAATGGAGACCTGCATGCGCTGCGCTGGGGCCTCGAACTCCAGCTTGGGCGCGGTGCGGCGATAGACGTTTTCCTGCGTCGCCTCCATCTCTTGAAGGCGACCGGCGGCGTCCTTGAACTTCTTGTATTCGACGAGCTGGCGGATGAGCTCCCAGCGCGGATCCTCGCCTTCCTCCTCACCCTCGACAACGACCTGCTGGTCCTTGGGCAGCAGCTCGCGGCTCTTGATATACATGAGCGTGGAGGCCATCACGAGGAACTCGCCGGCAATGTCCAGGTCGAGCTGCCGCATCAGATCCACGTAGGCGATGAACTCGGTGGCGAGCTTGGTGAGGTTGACCTCATAGATGTCCACCTCCTCCTTCTTGACGAGGTAAAGAAGCAGATCGAGCGGCCCCTCGAAAATCTCAAATTGGACTTTGAATTCGGACATCAAATGCGCCGCGCGCTTTCGTTCGCGGGCTGGCGGACAATAAGGGGAGCATCGGAAGTTTGGCAACGCTTTCGCAGCGCGCCGGGCTACTTCTGGCCCGGCGATTCCTGGAACAGCGAGCTGTCACCCAGCCGCCGAAAAAGCTGCATGTCCGCCTCAAAGTCGGCGGGGGCTACGCCAAGACCAACGTGCAACTGCTGCAAGTAGGCGGCCACCTCCGGCGACGGATCGCCATCCAGATGAGCCTCGCGCAGCACGTTCGCCAGCACGCAACGGCGTTGCGCGGGCTGGAGCATTTCCTGAAGCACGGTCACGAGCCCGTCCACGCCCAGTTGCTCAAGGTAGGTCTGACCGGAGTTGATGGCGTCGGTGGACTGGATGCGGCGTTCCAACGCCTTCAGGCGGCG
>CAIPBN010000704.1 GCA_903863315.1 uncultured Verrucomicrobiota bacterium
CAGCGTGCCGTTGGCGCACTCGACGGCGTGCAATTCGTGGTAGTCCTTCGCCAAGTCACCCTTGCGGACGGGAATTTCCGCCAGCCAGCGCCAGTTCTGCCCGTCGTCATCCGACACGCAAACGCCGACGCGCTTCTCGCCGGTCCAGAGTTCCTTGCCGGCGTAGAACACACGGCTGTCGCGTAGCTGGATTGGTCCGTGCGGGCTGTTTACGAGGCACGAGTAGCGGGGCGACCAAGTCACGCCGCCGTCGGTCGAGCGGAGCATCCATTGGCCCAGCTCCTTCTGCTGCGCCTCGGGGCTGATCCGGCGATGCGCGGCCTGCCAGCGGGCAAGCTTCTCGGCGGGCCACTTAGCGGATTTCTCCGCCTGCTCCAGCAGCGGCACGTAAGCGAGCGAATTGAAGGTCGTGACGAGCAGCGAGCCTTTCGCCGTCTCCAGCACGCCGGCGTCGCGGTCATCAATGGCGCAGTCCAGCAGCACGCGCGGCCAGGTCCAGGTCGCGCCGTTGTCCGTCGAGGTCATGGCGACCACCTGGCCGAAGGGACACACGTGGGCTTCGCGCCCGCCGGACCAGACCAGCCACAGCTCGCCATTGCTCCGGCGCGCGACGGTGGACCAGCCGTGATAATACTCCGGCTGGTGCGAAATGACCTTTGTGTCGAGCAGCTTGAAGTCTGGCGCGGCGGCGCGGGCGGAACGCACTAGGAACGGCGCGGTGGCCAATGAGGCGGCGAGGAAACGACGCCGATCAAGGAGGGGAGCTTGGCTGGGATCAGGATTCATGAGGAACTTTGAAATCAACGTGTCGGCCAGGGAACGCCATCGAGGGTGGATTCCGTGGCAACAACTTTGCCACGATTGGAGACAGTGATTCCGCGCAGGCGGCAGTTCTTAAAGGTGGCTTCGTTGTTTTCGGCTATGCGTAGGGGCCGGGGCGTTTGATCGGCGCTGGAAATCTCGGTCTTGGTCACGGCACATTTTCCGAGGCCCGGCTCCTTGGTCCGCGGGTTGCCGCCGGAGGAGAGCGAGAAGGCCACCTTGCCCGAGGCGATGATCCGGCAGTCGTCCAGCCGGTGGTCGCCGCCGGAGAAGAGCACTTCCACGCTCACGCTGTCGCGAAATTCGCAGCGCGTGTAGTAGGAGTCGCACAGGTTCACGTCGGCAACGGCGTTGTCGTTGCCCCAAAACTTTCCGTCCGTCACCCAGACCTGGCAGGTGTCGTGGGCACTGAATCCCTCGTCGAAGTTTTCGTAGCCGCTGATGTTGAAGCAGCGCAGCTCGCGGCAGTCGCCATGGATGTTGAAGCCATCGTTGAGCGCGTGGCGGGTGTGGAGGTTGCGGGCGGTGATGAAGCGGTTGGTGCCGCCGGTGGCGAGGCCGGCGTCGCGCACGCTCCATTCAAGGCCCGTCGTGGAGCCGCGCACGTAGAGCCAGCCGGTCTTTTCGTCGGGTTGCAGGATCCACGCAAACTCGCCGTCCCGCAGCGCCTCGGGCGCAGGGAAGGCGGCGTTCACCGATGGACTGCGACCCATGCGGTTCGCCTTGCCGTTGCGGATGAGCAGGTGGCGGTCGAAGCGCGTGCGTGGCAACGGCCGACGATGCAGGCCGGGCGCGACAATTTCCCAGCCGTCCGCCGGCAGCGGGTCGGCCCCGGTCAGCGTCACGCCGTGGCCCTCGATGGTGAGGTTGGTCTTGCCCGCCAGCATGATCATCTGGCGATAGACCGCGCCCTCGGGCAGCAGGTGGATGGTGTCGCCGGGCTTGGCGCGACTGACAGCGAGCTGGGCGGTTTTGAACGGCGCGGCCTTCGCCCCGGAGTTGCTGTCCGCGCCGGACTCGGGGTTGACGAACCATTCGGCTCCGGACAAGGACACTGCCGAGAGGAGTCCAGCCAAGGCGACGGCGGCGACCAAACGCGTCTGCCAATTGGCGGCGGGATTGCCACCATGGAATAGAAAGCGTTGCCATTCGGCTGGGTTCATTGCCGCCGAGCTTCGTTGGGCGGGCGTCGCTGTCAAGCGAGCGTGATGGCAAAGTGGGACGGTGCCATTGCGCTTGATCGCTCCGGCCGGTGGGCATCCAATGCCGCCATGAATCACATCTCGATGAGCTGGCTGCTTGGCATTGTCACCATTAGCTGGAGCGCGGCCGCCAGCGATGTCCGCGAGTTCGGGGCGAAAGGCGATGGCGGCACGGACGACACGACGGCCATCCAGCGCGCAGTCAACGCGGGGGGTGGCGTGCGCTTCACCAAGGGCACCTACCGGCTCACGAAGACCGTGCTCGTGGAACTGGATAAGACCGGCTTCGTCTCGCTTGTCGGCGATGGCACGGCGCGCGTGGTGATGGCGGGACCAGGGCCGGCCTTCAAGTTCCTTGGCACGCACGGCGGCACGGCGGACCCCGATCAGTTCAAGCCGAACGTCTGGGAGCGCCAGCGCATGCCGGTGGTGGATTCGCTCGCCATTGAGGGCGCGCACGCGGAGGCGGACGGCATCGAGGCCGAGGGCACGATGCAGATCACCATCACGCGCACGCACATTCGCGCCGTGCGGCACGGCATCCATCTCGCCGTGCGCAATCGCAACGTGCTCATCAGCGACTGCCACATCTACCACTGCACGGGCATCGGCGTGTTCTACGACAACGTGAACCTCCATCAGTCGAACATCACCGGCAGCCACATCAGTTACTGCGCGGGCGGCGGCATCGTCGGGCGCGGCGGCAACGTTCGGAACGTCCACATCGCCAACTGCGACATCGAGAGCAACATGACCAAGGACGCACCGCCCACGGCCAATGTCCTCTTCGATTCGGCCGGCGGCTCCATCGGCGAAGTCGCCATCACCGGCTGCACCATCCAGCACAACAGCCCCGGCCCCGACTCGGCGAACATCCGCATCCTTGGGCAGGGCGACGACGCAGCTTTGGCTCGGCGCATTGGCTCGGCGAAGACGCAGGAGGGGCATGTCACCATCACTGGCAATGTCCTGAGCGACGTGCAGGTGAACGTCCACATCAAGGACTCCCGCGGCGTGACGCTCACGGGCAACACGTTCTGGATGGGCTATCAGCACGATTTGCTCGTGGAGGATTCGAGCAATGTGGTCGTCGGGCCGAACGCGTTCGACCGCAACCCGCGCTACAACTACGGCACGAGCACAAACGTGAACGGCGGCTTGGTCTTCCGAGGTTCGCGCGACTGCACGCTCACCGGACTGCACGTCAACGGCGTTTGGCGCAAACCTGCCGCCGTGCTCATCGAGAAGTGCGACCGCTTCCACATCGCCAACACGACCGTCCTCGACTCCGACGGCGTTGGTCTGCTGCTGCGGGACACGACAAACACGCGCGTGGCCGGCTGTGTGATTCGCGATGACCGCGCGGAGCGCAAGGCCACGCGCTCGCTGCAAGTCATCGGCGGCAAGGGCAACTGGGTGCTGCTAAACCTGCTGGCCAACGGGCAGGAAGTCACGGCAGGCGCGGCGAAGCTGGGGGGGAATTTCGATGGGAAGTGAACTG
>CAIPBN010000705.1 GCA_903863315.1 uncultured Verrucomicrobiota bacterium
CGCTTGCCCCCGTCGAGCAACGCGTAAAACTTCGCCATCGGCGCGCGCGCAGTGCCGAAGCACTGCTCCAGAAAGTCCGCCGTGAGCTCCTCGATGCGCTTCGCCTCCCGCACATCCCACATCATCCGCGCCGCGAGGTAGTAGCCCAGGCCGTTGGGCCCCCAGTTGTCGCTCGACTCGGCGGAGAGGAACCGCGCGGACTGCCCGTGGAAATGCGGGATGGTCCGCCGCAGATACTCGGGGTTACCGCCGCGCGCCGCGCCGGGCAGATCGCGATCCCACGTGTTCACGCTGTAATACTCGCGGATGCCTAGCATCTTGGCGCGCCTGGACCAGCCGGCCATCAACTGGTCCACGGTGAACCCGCCCGTGATGAAGGCCGTGGCCACGCTGATGACCACGCGGGGATGCGCCTGGATGCCGGGCGGCGGCGAATGCTGGTTGTAGGCATACATGCCCACAAACTTGTCCGGGTGCCGGGCCGTGACCGCCTCGGCGACGGCGTTCGCGAGCGTCACCGCGCGATCCGTGACGCTGCCCAGCTTCGCGCACGGTTCGCACTCGCACCAGCCGCCGCCATCGCTGGGGTCCACGGAGACGGATTGCTTCTCGGGATTGGCGGCGAACTGCCTAAGCGCGTCCTCCGCCACCAGCTTGCGCAGGCCGGGATTGGCAACGCAGAACTTCGTGGACTTCCGCTGCCCGCCCACCAGCCCGAGATACTCCGGGTGCGCGGCGAACTCCACCTTGTTGCGGGACAGAATGCCGTCGTAAGCGTGCCCGGTGCTGAGCTCGATGCCCTGCACCGCACGGTTCTTCTCCGACCAGTCCCGGTAGGGCTCCTTCGCGTAGTCCCACGCGCCATAGCCATACCAGATGCGGCGCGAGTGATACGCCGGCCGCTCAAAGGCCTCCACTTCCAAGGCCAAATCCGCCCGGCGCGGCACGATTTCCCAGTTGCGGCCGGGGAAGAACTGCCGGTGCCCCAGCCGGTAAAGCACATCCCACACGGCGTGCTTGACCGCCGACTCCGTAGCCCCGATGACCCAAAGCCCCTGCGCATGCGAGCGCAGCCAATACTCCTCGCGGCGCTCGGCATCGCGGGCATCAAACTTGCCCGCCAGCTTCAGCGCGGGGAAATCCTCGACGCGGCCGACGGCGATGCCCGTCGCGCCATCGCCTTCCCGCAGCTCAAACTTCGCGCCGCTGATCTGGCCAAGGTAATCCGCGAGCACCTTCGCCGCCGTGCGGACACGGTCGGGAGCCTTCGCCGCCACGACCACGGCGTGCGTTGCCTTGCCCTGCGCCGCCAGCTTCGCACTCTCAGCAGACGCCACCCCTGCCAGCAGCAGGACGGCCAGCCACACGATTCTGCACAGGGCGACGGGCATGCCGCGATGGGGATGAAAAAGCATGGTGAGTCGGACGGGGTTCAATCGGTTCAGGATCAAAGTCAAAACGGGTCAGCGCAACAGTCCGCCGTTCGTCTTGAGCCAGCGCTCCGCCTCCTCCCAGCGCGGGAAGGCCTCCGCCACATGCCGCCAGTAGCGCGCCGAGTGATTCATCTCGCGCCGGTGCATCAGCTCGTGGACGCAAATGTAGTCGCGCACGAAGTCGGGCGTCTGCACCAGCCGCCAGTTCAACGACACCGTGCCCGACCGGGAGCAACTGCCCCAGCGCGACCGCTGGTTTCGCACCGTGACGCGCTGGACGGTGACTTGGAGCGACACGGCAAGTTCGAGCAGGCGCGGCGGCAATTCCCTCGCCGCGAGCCGCCAGAGGTGGCGCTCAACGGCAGGGCGCAGGTTGGTCGCCGTTTGGCGGAGCGCGACGGCTTGGTCCGCGAACTTGACGATGCAACCGCGCGCGTTCGTCTCCAGTTGCAATGCGACGCGCTCACCGCGAAAGAGAATCTCCGTCCCGTGCTGCCACTCGGTCGCGTGGCGGGAGCGTGGCGGCTTCGCCAGTTGTTTCTCCAGCCACTCTGTCTGCCGCTGAGCAAACGCAAACGCCTCCGCGCGGTTGCCAAAGCGCGGCACTGTCACGCGTGCCACGCGCTCGGGCGTGAGCCGCAGGATGTAGCGCCGCGCCTTGGGATTCCGCACGAATTCAATCGGCAACTCCACTTCCCCTACGCGCAGCGAAGTCGCTGGGGCGCTGGGGCGCAGACGGCTCAGCAGACGGCTGAACAGATCGAGTTGCACGGCCTCACGCTGCGGGCGGGGCGAGCAACTGCTTCACCAGTGCTATGACTTCGCCGACCGCTTTATCGCTCTTGCGCACCAGCCCCTGCGCACGGGCGGCGACATACTCGCGTTCCAAGTCGTTCATCGGCTTTGCGCTCAGAACCACCACGGGCAAATCAGCGGCATCCGAGCGCCGCCGCAGTTGGTCCAGAAACTTGAAGCCATCCATGTCCAACATCATCAAGTCGAGCAGCACCAGCGCGGGCCGAGACCGGCCGATCACTTGCAACGCCCGGGCACCCCCCTCCGCCTCCTGCACCACAAAGCCCTCCGCCTCCAGCGCACGCCGATGGATTTGACGGATGATGGGGTTGTCGTCCACCACGAGCACGGCAGGTCCAGGCGGGGTCTTCGCGACGACGCGCGCGGCGGCATTGGCTGAAACAGTCATGTCTTTGGTCGGCGGAGGCAAGGCATTTCACTTCACTGCACACTCGCCAATCGCCGCGCGCTCTGCGATACACCACCCATGAAGCTGTTGTCCATCCTGCTGACACTCTGCCTGTCCTTCGCGCTCACCCGCGCGGCGGAGAAAAAGGCCGCCGACCCCAAAGCTCCCGCGAAAAAGGCTCCGCCCGCGAACCTCCAGCCCAATCCCCGCAAGCTCAACCCGCCGCCCGGCGTGGTCGTGCCCGCCGACGTGAAGGCGGAACTCACCGCCGGAGCCGCCGCGCTGGGCAAGGAGATTGAGGCCTTGCGCACGTCGCTCGCCGGCCAGCCCGCCCTGCTCGCGCTCCTGCCCGATGTGCAGATTTATCACAACGCCGTCCGCTACGCGCTGGAGGACGACATCTTCACGAGCACGAACCAGTTCAACTCCGCCCGTGCGTTGCTCAAGACCGGCTCCGAGCGCGCCAAGCAGCTCGCCGCCGGCAACGCGCCGTGGAACACCAAGGCCGGTCTGCTCGCGCTCAAGAAGGAACTCGAAGGCAAGGCCAAGACGCCCACCGCGTTCACGCACATCCCCGTCGTGCGTGGCTACGTGTCGAAGATTGACGGCTCGGTGCAGCCTTACGGGCTGAAGGTGCCGGTGACTTACCTCACCGGCGACGACAAGCCCCGCCGCCTCGACTTCTGGCTGCACGGACGCGGCGACACGCTCAACGAGATTGCCTTCGTCGAAGGTCAGCAGCGCGCGGGCGGAACCTTTCTCCCCGACGACGCCTTCGTGCTGGACCCTTACGGCCGCTTCATGAACGCCTTTAAGTTCGCGGGCGAGACGGACGTGTGGGAAGGCCTCGACCACGCGGCAAAGCACTACC
>CAIPBN010000706.1 GCA_903863315.1 uncultured Verrucomicrobiota bacterium
CGGCTGGAGCGCGGAAGCGCCACGGCTCGAACGCCTCAAATACAATCACCCCGGCCTTGTCGTGGACCTTGGGGTCGGGCTGTGGGCGTGGCCGTTGCCGATGGACTTCGATGGCGATGGCGACCTTGACCTCGTCGTGAACTGCCCGGACAAGCCTTACAACGGCGTTTACTTCTTCGAGAACGTCAGTGGCGACACCGCGAAAAACAAGATGCCCGTCTTCAAGCCAGGTCGGCGCATCAGCAAGGGCTTGCAGAATGTGCAGGTCAGCTACGTGGCCGGGAAACCGGTAATGCTTACGCCGGGTAACGCGCATCCGGATTTCCTCAAGACCGGCCTCGACCAGTCCGTGAAGCTCCCGCTACCCGCCAACGTGCATCCGAACAAGGTCCGCGCGAACATGTGGCGCTCGGTGGATTACGATGGTGACGGGAAACAGGACCTGCTCATCGGTGTCGGCGACTGGACGGAATACGTGTGGGACAACGCCTACAATACGAACGGCCAGTGGACCAACGGGCCGCTGCGTGGGTTCGTGTATTTCGCGCGTGGCAACGGCACGGCGGAGAAGCCGGCTTACGACCAGCCGATGAAAATCCTCGCGGGCAACCAGCCGCTCGAAACCTTCGGCTGGCCGTCGCCGAACTGCGCGGACTTCGATGGCGATGGCGATTTGGATTTGCTCTGCGGCGAGTTTCTCGACGGGTTCACCTACTTTGAGAATGTCGGCAAGCGCACCGCGCCGAAGTATGCAGCGGGGCGGCGCTTGACCGTGCCTCCTGATTACAATGGACCACAGTATCCCGGCGCCTGGCTGGCGACGAAGGAGGCGGCGAAGCTATCCGGCTCACCACGCCCGCTCACGATGGACTTGCAGATGATTACGCCCACCGCGATTGACTGGGACAAGGACGGCGACCTCGACCTGATTGTCGGCGACGAGGACGGGCGCGTGGCGTTCATCGAGAACACCGGCAAGTTCACCGCCGACCGCACGCCGCAGTTTCTCCCGCCGCGCTACTTCCAGCAGGAGGCCGACGACGTGAAGTTTGGCGCGCTCGCCACGCCCGTGGGCTTCGACTGGGATGGCGACGGCGACACGGACATCATCTGCGGCAACACGGCGGGCTACATCGCCTTCTTCGAGAATCTCAGCGGGCCACGCGTCGAGAAGCCCAAGTGGGCCGCACCGAAGTTGCTCGAAGCGGGCGGCAAGGTCATCCGCCCGATGGCCGGCTACAACGGCAGCATCCAAGGCCCGTGCGAGGCGAAGTGGGGTTACACCACGCAGACCGTGGCGGATTGGGACCGCGACGGTTTGCCCGACCTCGTCGTGAATTCGATTCTCGGCAAAGTGGAGTGGTATCGGAACATCGGCACGCGCAAGTCACCAAAGCTCGCTGCCGCGCAGCCCATCGAGGTCGAGTGGAATGGTCCGCAGCCTGCGCTCGCCTACGGCTGGCTGCGGCCCGAGGGCAAGGCGTTGCTCACGCAATGGCGCACCACGCCCGTCGCGGTGGATTGGAACAAGGACGGTTTGATGGACCTCGTAATGTTGGACCAAGAGGGCTACCTCGCTTTCTTCGAGCGGGCGAAGCGCGAGGGCAGGCTCGTGCTGCTCCACCCAAGGCGCGTGTTGGGCGATGAGAAGGGCGGTCCGCTGCTCTTGAGCAAGGGCCTCGCCGGTAAGAGCGGGCGGAGGAAACTCTGCATCGTGGACTGGGACGGCGACGGCGGACTCGACCTGCTGCTGAATTCTTCGAGCGCGAACTTCCTCCACCAGACCGGAGCGAGCGACGGCAAGTGGTTCTTCAAAGACGAAGGCGCGCTCGTTACGCAGAACATTGAGGGTCACGACGTCAGCCCGACGACCGTGGACTTCAACGGCGACGGCGTCCCCGATTTCCTTGGCGGCGCGGAGGACGGGCGGTTTTACTACCTGCGCAACCCGCGCACGCGCTGAAGCCACAGCCAGCCAACTTAAATCGAACCATGAAACTCCTATTCTCCCTCCTTTGCCTCGCCACCATCGCGTGCGCCCAGCCGATTGTCGGCGGCTTCAGCCCGGTCGCACCCACGGACGCGAACGCGCTCGCGGCGGCGAAGTTCGCGGTCGCCAAGCACGACGTGAAACTGACTTTCCAAGCCATTGAGAAGGCCGAACATCAGGTCGTCGCCGGCATGAACTACCGGATGACCCTGCGTGTGCTGGACGGCCCGACGCGGCGCCGCGCTGAGACCACCGTCTGGCAGAAGCTCGGTAACACCGGCCATGAACTGACCGCGTGGAAGTGGCTGGAGACTGTGCCACCCGCCGCCGTGCTCAAGACCGAGTTCATCTACGAGACCGCGCCGTTCCCGTCGTGCCACGCGTCCACCATCGCCGAGTTGCCGGGCGGCGGCCTCGTCACCGCTTGGTTTGGTGGGACGGCGGAGAAGAACCCCGATGTCGGCATCTGGGCAGCGCGCCTGGAAGGCGACCAGTGGACCGCGCCGGTCGAAGTCGCCAACGGCGTGCAGCCCGACGGCAAGCGCCACCCGACGTGGAATCCTGTCCTCTTCCAGCCCAAGACCGGCCCGCTGCTGCTCTTCTACAAGGTCGGCCCCAGCCCCAGCACTTGGTGGGGGATGCTGCGCACTTCGAGCGACGGCGGCAAAACCTGGAGCGCTGCCCAGCGCCTACCCGGCGAGTGCGTCGGCCCCATCAAGAACAAGCCGGTGCAACTCGCCAATGGCGACCTCCTCAGCCCTTCGAGCAGCGAGCACGACGGCTGGCGCGTCCATTTCGAGCGTTCGCGCGACCTCGGCAAGACTTGGGAAATGATTGGCCCGGTCAACGATGGCAAGGCCGTGAGCGCCATCCAGCCGAGCATCTTGTTCCTTGGCGGTGACAAGCTGCTCGCGCTCGGACGCACGCGGCAGGGCAAGTTGTTTCAAGTCGGCTCTGACGACCTCGGCAAAACTTGGGGCGCGATGTCGCTCACTGCCTTGCCCAACCCCAGCTCCGGCACCGACGCTGTGACGCTCAAAGACGGACGGCATCTGCTCATCTACAACCACACCGCGAAAGGCCGCTCGCCGTTGAACCTCGCTGTGTCCAAGGACGGCCAGACCTGGCAGGCCGCGTTCGTGTTGGAGAGCAACCCCGGCGAATACAGCTATCCCGCCATCATCCAGACCCGCGACGGCCTCGTGCACGCGACGTGGACTTGGAAGCGCCAGAAGGTGAAGCACGCGGTCATTGACCCCGCAAAACTGGAGCCGCGTGACATGGTCAACGGCGAGTGGCCCAAGCCATAAGCCAAAGGCACCGCGAAGTTGGCAAGGTCAGCGGACCGGAATGCTCCGGACGCTCAGCCCTTCTTCTTGTAAAGCTCGCCCACCTGCGCGGCGTAGCCGTTGAGTGGCAGGGTGCGGATGCGGTCGCCCGTGTCCACCTGCCGTTCGGTGGCCTGCGACCAGCGCGGGTGCGGCACAGCGGGATCCACGTTCGATTCGAAGGGATACTCCTCAGGCGACAGGGTCTCCCACAAGGTTTTGGGCTGCTTGTCGGTGAGTTCAATCTCCACCAGCGACTTGCCGCTCTTGTATCCGTATTTCCACGGCACCACCACACGAATGGGCGCGCCATTCTGCTTAGGCAGCGGTTTGCCATAAACGCCCGTGGCCAGGATCGTGAGCGGATGCATGGCCTCCTCCATGCGCAAGCCCTCGGTGTAAGGCCAAGGGTAACCGCGCAGACGGGCGAGGCCCGGCATCTGGTCAGGCTTCATCGCCGTGACGAACTTCACGAACTTCGCGCCGGCCTTGGGCTGCACGCGCTCGAGCAGCTTGCGCAGTTCAAACCCAGTCCACGGCACGACGGCACCCCAAGCCTCCACGCAGCGGAAGCGATAGACGCGCTCCTCCAGGGGAAACTCCGCCGCCAGCTCCTGGGCGTCGAGGGTCAGGGGCTTATCACACAGCCCGTGAATCTTCACCGGCCAGGGCGAGGTCACGAACTTGTCCACGCGGTCCACCACCGATTCCTTGTTGGTGCTGAACTCGTAGAAGTTGTTGTAAGTCGTGAAGACGCGTTCATCGCTCAGCTTCAGGTCCGCCGGACTGAAGGCGATGTTGCGCTTGGCGGGATAAAGTTTCTTCGCCTCCGCAGCCAGCGCGTCCGGGCGCAGCAGGGCAGCCCCCGCCAGCAAACCTCCGCCCGCGTAGCCAAACTCGCGCAGGAACTGGCGGCGGTTGCGATAGGCGCGCTCCGGGGTGACCCGGCGCTCAGGCAGGTGCCATTCGGGACGAAGGATGATGTTGGACATGACGGGAAAGTGACGCAGGCCCAGCGGGCTTGCATCAAAAATGTTGGGCGCGGCCTCCACCGGAGGCGTCCCAAACTTCGTTCATCTCCAGACTTTACGCACCGGGGCGCGCGAGTAGATTCACGTCCATATGCCCCACCCGGAAGACAAGCGCTTCGCCGGCCTGTTGAACGAGGAGCTGCACGCGCTGCAGCACACCGCCAAACTGCGACGGTTTCTCGCGGGGCAAACCATCTTCCGGGCAGGCGACCCCGGCGATGGCTTTTACTTGGTCGAATCCGGCCGGGTGATCATTTCGGCCGCCATCGGCAGCAGCGAGTCCCGGCCGCTCGCCACGGTGGGCCCGGGCGAATTCTTCGGGGAGATGGCCCTGCTGGATGAGGCCCCGCGCTCCGCCACGGCCACTGCTGAACTGGAGACCAAAACCTACTGCATCGGCCGGGAGGAGCTGCTGGCCCTGCTGGAGCAGCGTCCGCATCTGGCCCTGCACCTGATTCGCGAGTTCAGCCAGCGCGTCCGCGCGCTGAACCGCAAATACATCGACGAAGTCCTGCAGGCGGAGCGGCTGGCGATGGTGGGGCGGTTCGCACGCACGATTGTGCATGACTTCAAAAACCCCCTCAACGTCATTGGCCTAGCCGCGGAGATGGCCGGCATGGAGGAGGCCACGCCCGAGATGCGGAGCCACGCGCAGACCCGCATCGCCCGGCAGGTGGATCGCATGACCAACATGCTCAACGAGCTGCTGGACTTCACCCGGAACACCAGCCACAAGCTGGTGCTGGCCAACGTCAACTACGCGGAATACGTGTCCGCCCTCAGCGAGGAGCTCGCGACCGAGATCAAGGAGCGGGGCATGCGACTGCTCGTGGAGAAGCCCCTGCCGGCGGTGAACGTGCAGGTCGAGCCCCAGCGCCTTTCACGCCTCTTTTACAACCTCGTCAACAACGCCGTCGAAGAGATGCCTCTAGGCGGCACCGTGACGATTCGTGCCCGGGTGGAGAACGGCGAACTGGTCAACGAAGTGGAGGACACCGGCCGGGGCATTGCGCCCGAGATTGCCGCGCGGCTTTTCGAACCGTTCGCCACCCATGGCAAGCAGAACGGCACCGGGCTGGGGCTCTCCATCTGCAAAAAGATCGTCGAGGATCACAGCGGCAAGATTACTGCCCGGAGCGAGCCCGGGCGCGGAGCCACGTTCATCTTCACCCTGCCCCTGACGCGGACAGAAAGTTGATCCGGGCCGGGAGCCCGCCGTTCACTTTTCACCGATGCACCAGAGCGACTTGTGTGTGCGGATGAACAACTGCCCATCCGCCGGGACAATGGAGCTGTTCGAGCGCTCTCCCAGCGGATTGGTCGCCAGCAGCTCGAAAGTCGGGCTGGCCTTGAAAACAAAGCAGTCGCCGCCTTGCGTGATCGTGTAGCACTTGCCGTCGGCCAGCAGCACGCTGCTCCAGTTCTGCCCGCTGGCGGACTCGCCCTTCAGCCGCTCGGACCAGACTTCCTTGCCGGTTTCCAAGTTGAGGCACATGGCCGTGCCGGGGTCATTGTGGATATAGATGTGCCCCTCGTGAATCACGCCGGAGCCGATGCGCTGCGGCGAACGAGGATGGTGCCAGAGCCGCTTTGAATCCGTCACATCTCCCGTGCCCCCGGTGCGGACGGCCAGCGCCATGCCACCGAAGCCCCCCATCCCGACCACGATGCCATCCCGGTGCAACGGCGAGGTGTAAACCAGCGGGTTCAAACCCCGGCATGTCCAGCGCTCCTTGCCGGTGGCCGGATCAAGCGAGCACACCCGGCCGGGCCAAGACATGAGCAGCGACTCCTGTCCGCCTTCTTGAATGATCACGGGAGTGCTCCAGGAGCCCACCCACTTGCCGCGTGGCGCAGCCTTCTTGTCGGCCGAGGCGTCCTTGGGAGGCGGCGGAGTTATGCCCGAATCACCGCCCGCCTCCTCGTTCTTCCAGATGGTTTTGCCGGTCTGTTTGTCCACCGCAAGAAGATAGGTGTTCTCTCCGGGGCCGAAGTTGAGGAAGCACAGGTTGCCGTGAATCACCGGTGAAGCCGCATTGCCCCAGATGTGAATCTGCCGCCCCAAGTCCGTGCGCTTCCACAGCTCCTTACCGCTGAAGTCGTAACAAAACAATCCATCTGAGGCGAAGGACACGATGACCCGCTCACCGTCGGTCGCCGGCGAAGCCGAACAAAACGGATTGGTCCCGTGCGTGGGCTCCTTCTCCTTCGTGGTGACCCCGGCCTGCCAAAGCTGCTTGCCGTCCGCGCGGTTGAGGCACAGCAACGTGCGCCGTTCACCCAACGGCTGGGTTACAAAGATGCGATCGCCCCAGACGACGGGCGTGGAGTTCCCCGCCTCCGGCAACGGCACCCGCCAGCGCACGTTCTCCGTCTTGCTCCATTTCACCGGGAGACCTTTTTCAGCGGCGATGCCATCGCCTGCCGAACCACGCCACGCCGGCCAGTGGGCGGCGGGAGCGGGGAGAACAGCAAGGGCAGCAAGGACAGCGAGAAGCGGGACTGCGGAGCGAGGAGCGAAGTTCATGGCAACAGAGAGGCAGACGCGATGGAACCCGGCGGGTTTCAGGGAATCGCACCCTCTTGCGCACGCACTTGCGCGTGGACGCGGGCAGGTGGCGGGAATACGCTCCCACCCGCGCCATGAGCAGCCATCCGCCGCAACTGAGTCCGCAGGCCAAAGCCAACATCCCCACCCACGTTGCCATCATCATGGATGGCAACGGCCGCTGGGCCAAACAGCGCGGCCTGCCCCGGGTGGAGGGCCATCGCAACGGCGTCGAAAGCGTCCGCGCCACCGTGCGTGCGTGCGGCGAAATCGGCATCAAGTATCTCACGCTCTACGCCTTCTCCGTCGAGAACTGGAACCGCCCCAAGGACGAGGTGGACACGCTGATGAAATACCTCGCGCGCTTCCTGAAGAACGAAATCGGCGAGCTGAACAAAAACAACGTCCGCCTCGAAGCCGTCGGGCAGATTTACCGTCTGCCGGAATTCGTGCAGGAGCAGCTCGCTAAGACGCAGGCCGCGCTGGCCAGGAACACCGGTCTTACCCTGATTCTCGCCCTCAGCTACGGCGGGCGCACGGAACTCGTCGAGGCCACCCGGGCCATCGCCCAGCAAGTGAAGGCGGGCAAGCTCGACCCGGCCGAAATCAACGAGCAGGTCATCGCGCGCAACCTCTACACACACGCCTACCCCGACCCTGACCTGCTCATCCGCACCAGCGGAGAGCTGCGCGTGAGCAACTTTCTCCTCTGGCAAATCTCCTACGCGGAATTCGTGGTCACGCCCACGCTGTGGCCGGACTTCCGGAAACCACAGCTTTACGAGGCGTTGGAGGAATACACGCGCAGGCACCGCCGCTTTGGCGGCCTGTGAGCGGAGCGGGGAGCCAGCAGCGCCGCGTTCAGCGAATCAAGCAGCCTTGAAACTCACTTGCTGCGCTGCAGGAGCGGAGAGCCGGGCTTTCGCCTGGGCAACGGTGTTCTCAACCGTCAGACCGTATTTGTTGCGCAGGTAGTCCACCGTGCTGGCGTGTTCAATGAACTGGTCGGGCCAGCCAATGCGCGCAACCGGCGTGGTGATGCGCTGATCGGCAAAGTGCTCCAAAACGGTGCTGCCGTAGCCGCCCATCAGGACGTGGTCTTCCAAGGTGATGATGAGATCGGCGGCACGCCCAAAGAACTCGTGTGTGCCGGCGTCAATCGGCTTGGTCCAGCGTGGGTTGATGACGGCGACGTCGAAGCCCTCGGCGGCGAGCTGGTCGGCGGCCTTCTTCGCGATGCCGTGCATCTGGCCAAGGCCGAACAGGGCAACCTTCTTGCCCCCGCTGTTCGCGAATTGCCGCGTGACTTCAGCCTTGCCGACTTCAAGCAACGCGGGCGTCTCCTTGATGGGCACGCCTTCGCCGCTGCCGCGCGGGTAGCGGATGAAGGTCGGGTGCTTCTGGAGGCTCGCGGTGAACATCATGTCCGCGAGTTCATCCTCGTCCTTGGGAGCCATCGCGATGACGTTTGGCAGGCAGCGCAGGTAGCTGATGTCGAACAGGCCGTGGTGCGTGGGGCCGTCGTTGGCGCTCAGGCCCGCGCGGTCCATGCAGAAAATGACCGGCAAGTCCTGCAAGCACACGTCGTGATGGATGCAGTCGTAGGCACGCTGGAGGAATGTCGAGTAAATCGCGACGACCGGATGGAAACCCATCGTCGCCATGCCGGCGGCGAAGATGACCGCGTGCTCCTCCGCAATGCCCACATCGTAGTAGCGGCTGGGCATGGCCTTCTCCAAGTGCTTCAGGCCTGTGCCCGTGGGCATGGCGGCGGTGATGCCGACCAAGGTGGAATCTTTCTGGCAAAGCTTCACGAGCGTCTGGCCGAACACGTCTTGATACGCAGGCGGCGTGCCGGGCTTGGCGGCAGGCGTCTCGCCAGTCTCGGCGCAGTAAGGTCCAAGACCGTGGAACTTCTCTGGGTGCTTGAGCGCGGCGTCGAAGCCCTTGCCCTTCTTGGTGAGCAGGTGAAGAACGATGGGGTAGTCGCAGTTCTTGGCAAACTCCAGCGCCTCGACGAGCAGCGGCAAGTTGTGCCCGTCAATCGGGCCGAGGTAGCGCACCCCGAGCTCCTCGAAGATGAGGCTGCTGCCGAAGCCGCCACGGCCATCATCCTCGCTGCTCGCGGGATTGTGCCGGAGCGTGACTTCCTTCACCACGCCCTTGACCGCCTCCTCGACTTTCTGGCCGATCTTGTAGGTGATTTCCCCGCGCGGCATCCGGCGCATGAAGGACTCGAAATCCTTCTGGAGCTGGTTGTAGGTCGGGTTGGTGATCAGCTTGTTGAGGTAGCCGGAAATCGCGCCGACATTCTTGGCGATGGACCACTCGTTGTCGTTCAGGATGCCGATGAACTTCTTGGTCGTGTGCGCGATGTTGTTGAGCGCCTCGAAGGAAACGCCGTTGGTCAGCGCGGCGTCGCCAAAGACGCAGACGACGTGCTCGTCGCTCTTGCGCTGGTCGCGCGCGGCGCACATGCCCAGCGCGGCGGAAAGCGCCGTGCCCGCATGGCCCGCGCCGAAGCTGTCGTGCTCGGACTCGGAGCGGAGCGCAAAGCCGTTCAAACCATCGGTCTGGCGGATGGTGTGGAAGCGGTCCTTGCGGCCCGTGAGCAGCTTGTGGACATAGACCTGATGGCTCACGTCCCAGACAAATTTGTCCTTGGGCGTGCTGAAAACCCGGTGCATGGCGATGGTCAGCTCCACCACACCCAGATTCGGCCCGAGGTGGCCGCCCGCCTTGGCCAGTTTGGTGATGAGTTCATCCCGAATGTCTTGGGCCAGCACCAGGAGCTGCTCCGGGGTCAGTTTCTTAACGTGTTCAGGGCTGTCCACCATGTCGAGGTATCGGTTCATAGTTCGCAATCGAGAGTAAATCGAAAAAGGGAAGTAAGAGCAAGGCTGCGTATCCCGCCGCCCGTAACGGAAATCCTAGTCTTCCGCCCCCACTGCGACCGGCTTGAGGTCGAATTCGCCGCCGGCCTTCTGCTCAAGCTGCTTCACCTTCAGCTCCGCCTCAGCGAGCTTGGCCTGGCAGACCGCAGCGAGCCGTGTGCCCTCCTCGTAGCGAGCGAGCAGGGTCTCCAACGGCAGCTCCTGCGACTCCATCGCTTCCACGATGGCCTCGAGTTTCTGGAGCGCTTCCTCGAAGGGCTGGTCCGCCGCCGGGGGAGTCGCCGCACTGGCTTTGGCAGCTTTCGACATTGCGCGGAGGGTATAGGCGAAACGACGGGAGGCGTCTAGCCCCGAGTCGAACGCCTTTTCCCTCGCCTCGCGCGCGCGACACTTCCCATAGTTCGCGCGCCCGTGATTGCCGCCATTGAAAACCAGCCCGCCGGTTCCGGCACCGACCTCGTCCAGCAGGTCGCGGAAATCTTTTCACCCACCGGGCTGCTTTCCAAGGCCAGCAACTTCGAGTTCCGCCCCGAGCAGCAGCAGATGGCCGTGGCCGTGGCGCGCGCGCTGGAGGCCCGCGAGCATCTGGTCGTCGAGGCCGGCACGGGCGTCGGCAAGTCGCTCGCCTACCTCATTCCGTCCATCCTTTTCGCCCTCGCGAAGCAGAAGAAGGCCATCGTCTGCACGCACACCATCAACCTCCAGGAGCAGCTCACGCAGAAGGATCTACCCATGCTCGCCGCAGTGCTGGGCGCGCTGCCCGAGCCGGTGCGATTCAACTTCGCCATGCTCAAGGGCCGGGCGAACTACCTTTGCTCCCGCCGCCTGCACAAGGCCATGCAGCACGCCGACCAGCTCTTCACCTCGCCGGAGATTGAGGAGCTGAAGCGCGTCTTCGACTGGGCGAAGGAGACTAAGGACGGCAGCCGCTCGGACTTCGAACTGGAGCCGGACCCGAAGGTCTGGGCGCAGGTTTGCTCCGAACGTGGCCTGTGCTCGCCGAAGATTTGCGGCCACCAGTCGGACTTTGCGAAGGACCACGGGCTCTGCTTCTTCCAGCGCGCGCGCAAGAGCATCCTCGCCGCCGACGTGCTGGTGCTGAACCACACGCTGTTCTTCACGCTGCTGGGCGCGGTCAACGAGGAGCAGGAAGGCGGCATCCTCTTCAAGAACGACTTCCTCATCTTCGACGAGGCGCACACGGTCGAGAACGTCGCGGCCCGGCACGTCGGCTTGAGCGTCAGCAGCGGACAGCTCCGCTTCGCGCTCGGGCGGCTGTGGAATCCCAAGTCCGGCAAGGGCCTGCTCGCGACGTTGCGACAGGGCAAGTCCGTGAAGCTCGTGGACGAACTCTTCTCCGAGTCGGAGAAGTTTTTCCAGCAGGTCGAGGAAGCCTGCGACGCCATGAACGAGCACGCCCGCGAGTCGGACAGCCGCAGTCGCTTCGGCTCCGGAGGCGACGGCGCGCGGCGCGACTGGAAGGAGCTCCGCATCCGCCAGGCCGACCTCGTTAAGGACAACGTCACGCTGCCCATCCAGCGCCTGCGCGAGTCCGTGAGCGAACTCATCAAGACCTCTGAGGATGCGGACACCGGCCAGGAGTTGATGGAGTGCAACCGCCGCCTGCTGGAGCTGCGCCAGGCCATCGCCGCGTTCCTCAGCCAGGAAGGGCAGGACTATGTCTATTGGGTCGAGCGCGGCGGCAAAACGCAGCGCAACCTCTCGCTCAACGCCGCTCCCGTGGACGTGGCGGATTACCTGCGGCGGCGCCTCTTCGAAAGTGACACGAGTGTGGTGATGACGAGCGCGACGTTGGGAACCAGCGCAAGAGTCGAGAGTCGAGAGTCGAGAGTCGAGGGCGAGCGCAAGTCTTCGACTCTCGACCCTCGACCCTCGACTGCCTTGAACTACTTCATCCGCCGCGTCGGCGCAGAAAAGGCCACCGCCCTCCAGCTCGGCTCGCCCTTCGACTACGAGCGGCAGATGAAGGTTTACGTCGCGAACAAGATGCCTGACCCGCGAGATGCGGGCTATCGCGAAGCCTTGGAACATTGGGTGAAGCACTTCATCCGGCAGACGCACGGCAAGGCGTTCGTCCTCTTCACCAACTACAAGCTCATGCAGGAGCTGGGCGAGCGAATGCAGCCATTCTTCGAGGAGCTGGGCCTCGATTGCTTCATCCAAGGCACCGGCACGCCGCGCTCCACGATGCTGGAGAAGTTCAAGGACAACGTGGACAGCGTGCTCTTCGGCACGGACAGCTTCTGGCAGGGCGTGGACGTGCCGGGTGAGGCGCTCTCGAACGTCATCCTCACGCGCTTGCCCTTCGCGGTGCCGGACCACCCGCTGATCGAGGCTCGCATCGAGGCCATCGAGGCGCGCGGCGGCAATGCCTTCAGCGAGTTCAGCCTGCCTGAGGCGATTTTGAAATTCCGCCAAGGCGTGGGCCGCCTCATCCGCACCAAGACGGACAGCGGCATCGTGGTGGTCCTGGACAACCGGGTGCTGAACAAGCGCTACGGCCAGGCCTTCCTCGACGCGATTCCCAAGTGCCCGGTGGAAGTGGTGTGACGCGGGCAGTCTGTCCGCGCCGAAGACCGGCGCCTTTGTCGGCGCGGCGCCCCGCAGCTCAACAGAAGTGCGCGCCCTGCGTCTCCACATACACCGCGTAGAGCGAGGAGCTGCCGCACATGAACAGGCGGTTTCGTTTCTGGCCGCCGAAGCACAGGTTGGCGCAAATCTCCGGGAGCAGGATCATGCCGATGCGCTCGCCGTCCGATGTGAAGCAGTGCGCGCCGTCAAACCCGTCGCCCGCCCAGCCCGCGCCCGCCCAGATGTTGCCGTCCACGTCACAGCGGATGCCGTCGGCCCCGCCTTTCTTTTCCCCCAGCGCCATCGTGCAAAGGGTGCGCATGCCGCTCAGTTTCACGCCGTCCACCACGTCCCAGGCGTAGATGTTGCCGTGCGCGACATAGAGCTTCTTGTAATCAGGAGAGAAACAGATGCCGTTGGGCTTCCGTAGTTCATCGCTCACCATCGTCAGCTTCCCGGACTTGGGATCCACGCGATAGACGGCTTCCTTGATTTCGAGCGGCGCCTTGTTGCCCTCGTAGTTCATCATGCTGCCATAGCCGGGGTCGGTGAACCAGATGCCGCCGTCCGGATGCACCACGATGTCGTTGGGCGCGTTGAGGCGCTTGCCGTTGAAGAAATCGGCGATGACCGTCACCGAGCCGTCGTGCTCGTAGCGGACCACGCGGCGGTTGCCGTGTTCGCAGGCAAGCTGCCGGCCCTGCCAGTCGAAGGTGTTGCCGTTGCTGTTGCCGGCGGGCTGGCGAAAAACGCTGACGTGCCCGTCCTCCTCCAGCCAGCGGAACTGGCGGTTGTTCGGGATGTCGCTCCAGACCAGGTAACGCCCCGTCCCATTCCACGCGCAGCCCTCGGCCCACAGCATATTGGGGTTGTGGTAGAGGCGTTGAATCGGCGTGTTGCCGAGCTTGGCCTTGAAACGCTTGTCGAGGGACACGATGTCTGGATCGGGGTAGCGTGTCGGGTTCACGCCGGTCCAGTCGCGCGGGGCGGCAGCCGCGACGAGCGAGGTCGAGGCGGCAACCGCAGAGCCGAGAAAGGCACGGCGGCTCAATTTAGTGGTGGAGGACATGAGCGCATTGTTTCGGCACTGGACCGAAAAGCAAACCCAGAGTCACACCCGGACGGATGCTTCAATTGCTCAACAACGGCAGCGAACTGGTGGAGGGCAGCACGGCCTGGTCGATTTTTTCCAGCTCCTCGAGATCGGCGCGCGTCAGGATGCGGGTGTCATGGATGGGCACGATGAGCTCCTGCATGAAGCGGCGCAGGCTCTCAGTGTTCGGCCCCGCCCGGTTGATGAAGAGGTAGCGCTCGATCGCATCCATCATTCCGCCGGCGCTGGGATAGCGGCGCGCGGGATCACGCTCCAGTGAACAAGTGAGGATTTGCTCGAGCTCCGGATCAATACGGGGGTCCAACTGGCCAAACTTGGGCATGGAGGCCTCGGTGATCCGGCGGCGCGTGTCCTCCAGAGTCTCGCCCGCGAAGGGGTTTTGCTGGAGCAGCAACGTTGCGAGCGCCACCCCGGCGGTGAAAACATCTGACCGCTGGTCCAGCGGTTGTCCGGTGATTTGCTCCGGACTCATGAAGTCCGGCCGCCCCACGATGACATCCGGACTGTCCTTGGGCAGGAAGCCCCGGGCCCGCGCGATGCCGAAGTCGGTGAGCTTCACATCGCCCTGGTAGCTGACGAGGATGTTGCGCAAGTGCGCGTCCCGATGCACGAGCCCCATGGGTTTGCCATCATCCCCCGCCTGATCATGGGCGTAAGCCAGCCCCCGCAACACGCGATGAACTATGTAAACCGCGAAGTCACGGGGCAGACGCGTCCCTTGGGCGGCCAGCCGGGCGAGCAGATCCTGGCAGTTGAGGCCGTGGACATGCTCCATGACGATGAAGATGTGGTTGGAGGTGCGGCCGAGGTTGAAAACCTGCGCGATGTTGGGATGCACCAGGCGGGCCACGAGCCGGGCCTCGCCGATGAAAGCCTTGATGACCTCGGACTGCCCGGAGGTGGAGGGCTCGATGAGCTTGAGCGCGACTTTCTTGGTGAAGCCATAGGCACCGATTTGCTCCGCCTCATAGACCACGCCCATGCCGCCCTTGGCAATGAGCTTGCCCAGACGGAAGCGGGCAGTCGCCTTCATCTCGTCGCCGTCGTCCACCAATCCACGAATCAAATCAACAAAACTAGCCATGGTTCAAATGCAGTGGGTCCAAGGAGCTGCTTCGGTCGCCCAAAAGCTGGTCTCCCTGAGGCCCAACGGGAGGGCAGTCTGGGAGGAGGGCCGCTGGGTTTCAAGCCCCGCCGATGATTGTTGCGCGCCCTGCCGGGGCACAGTCCGCCGGGGTTCAGCCCGCCGGCTGGGCTTGCAACGTGGTGCCGGCCAGCGCGGCTGGCGTCTCGTGAAAGTGCCCGTAGTGCCTGAACTTGGCGTAGCGCTGCCGCAGCCGCTCGCTGGTGGAGAGGCCATCCAACTGGGCCAGATGCTTGAGCAGATGCTGCTGGACAGTAACGGCGGTGGCGGCGGGATCGTTGTGCGCGCCGCCGAGCGGCTCCGGAACGACTTCGTCCACCAAGCCCAGCTCCAGGAGGCTCTTGGAGGTGATCTTCAAGGCTTCGGCAGCCTTCGGGGCCGCCGCCCGGTCCTTCCACAAAATCGCCGCGCACCCTTCGGGACTGATGACAGAGTAGTAGGCGTTTTCCAAGATGAGCACGCGGTCGGCCACCCCGATGCCGAGCGCACCACCGGAACCGCCTTCGCCGATGACTAGGGCGATGATGGGCACCTCCAGCAAGGTCATCTCGCGCAAATTCACGGCGATGGCTTCGGCGATGTGCCGTTCTTCGGCCCCGATGCCAGGATACGCGCCGGCGGTGTCGATCAAGGTGATGATGGGCAGGCCAAATTTGTCGGCCATGCGCATCAGGCGCAGGGCCTTGCGGTAGCCTTCTGGGTGGGCGGAACCGAAGTTGCGCAGGATGTTCTCCTTCGTGTCCCGGCCCTTCTGGGTGCCAATCACCATCACCGGCCGGTCCGCCAGCCTGGCCAGCCCGCCGACCATGGCACGGTCATCCGCGTAGAGCCGGTCGCCATGTAACTCGGAGAAATCCGTGAAGACGGTGCGGAGGTAATCGAGGGTGTAGGGCCGCTTGGGATGCCGCGCCAGCATGACGCGCTGCCAGGACGTGAGGTTGAGGTAAATCTGCCGGCGCGTTTCCTCCAGCTTCTGCTCCATCAAGCGGACTTCCTGCTCCAGGTTGATGCCCAGGTCGTGCTTCTCGGGGTGCTGCCTGAGCTCATCGAGCTTGCGCTGCAACTCGATGATGGGCTTCTCGAAGTCCAACTGATGTTTCATGCGGTGACAGCTTAGGGAGCAGCCTCCGCAGAGGCAACGTGAATCCCAGCCCCACGAAGCGCTGCGACAAGGTGGAATTTGGGCTTTCGCGCGCCGCTCAATCGTGCCATAAAACTCGGGCGCTCGTCGCGTGGACGCAGAATGGTCCCCCCGCGGCCAGCGCGCCAAGTTCGGCGTGTCATGACAGTTTTCACTCTGCTGGTTTGCGGCTTGATTGGCTTCCTCGTCTCGTGGGGGCTAATCCCGGTGATCTTGGGGGCATGCCAGCGCGCTGGCGGGGCGCGACGGGACAAGTGTTTTCACCAAACCAACAAGGAGTCCATTCCCCGCCTCGGCGGAATCGCGCTCGGCGCCGCCTTCCTCGCAGTGGTGCTGGCCTTGAGCTACTTCAGCCCGGAGTCGATGTCGCCTGACGTGCTTTCCGTGGTGCTGGGTTCGCTGGCCATGTTTGGCCTCGGCATCCTGGACGACGTCCACCCCATCGGCGCGCGCATGAAGCTGCTGGGGCAGATCGTCATCTCCGTGGTGGTGGCCACCGGCGGCTCAAACATTGAGCAGATCACCAACCCCTTCACCGGTGCCAGCCACCCCATTGGCGCGTGGGGCTTGATGGTGACAGTCTTCTGGCTGGTGGCCCTCACAAACCTGATCAATATCATCGATGGCATCGACGGGCTGGCGGGAGGCATCAGCCTGATGCTCATGGTGCTCATGGTGCATACCGGCATCAGCAGTGGCAACTTGGTGGCTCCCATCGCGGTGGGAATGATCGGCGCGCTGCTCGGGTTCCTGTATTTCAACTTCCCGCCGGCCCGCATTTACATGGGGGACGGCGGGGCTTATTTCTTGGGCTTTATCATTGGCGGCCTCACC
>CAIPBN010000707.1 GCA_903863315.1 uncultured Verrucomicrobiota bacterium
CGTGAACTACGTCGGCTTCAGCCCGCTGGAAACCCTCAAGTGCGCCACCAAGACCGGCGCGGAGATCATGGGCCGCAGCGCGGACCTCGGCACGCTGGAGCCCGGCAAGCTCGCCGACGTGCTCGTTGTGGATGGCGACGTCGTGAAAAACATCGCGCTGCTGGAAGACCGGCAAAATCTCCTCGCCGTGCTGCAAGGCGGCGTGCTGAAGGCCGGCCGGCTGGCCACAAAGGAATTTGCCCACTAAACACACGAAACACACTCAACGAACATGAACGCCTTCAGCTCTCGCTGGTTATCACCAAACGCCCAAGACGACACCCTTCGCCCGTCCCGAAACCACATTTTCAGGCTGTTTTTATTGTGGTGCGTGTGTTTCGTGGGCCTCTCCTCCCAAGCCGCCGAAGTCCAGCTCTTCGCCCGCACAAACTTGGTGGCCTGGTGCATCGTGCCGTTCGATTCCAAGAAGCGCGGACCCGCCGCGCGCGCGGAGATGGTCGCCAAGCTCGGCTTTACCAAGGTGGCCTACGACTGGCGCGCGGAGCATGTGCCGACCTTCGAGCAGGAGATTTTGGAATACCAGAAGCACAAGCTGGATTACTTCGCGTTCTGGTCGCAGCACGATGAGGCATATCGGCTGTTCGCGAAGCACGGACTGCATCCGCAAATCTGGGTCATGATGGGCTCGCCCGCTGCGCCCACCAACGAAGAGCGCGTCCAGCTCGCGGCCAAACAGTTGCTGCCGGTGGTCGAGCGCACACGCAAGGCCGGGTGCCGGCTTACGCTTTACAATCACGGCGGCTGGGCCGGCGAGCCGGAGAACATGGTCGCCGTCGCGAAGCTCCTCCGCGAGCAGCACGGCGCGGCGCATGTGGGCGTCGTTTACAACCTCCACCACGGCCACGACCACCTCGACCGCTTCCCCGTCGCGCTCAAGACGATGATCCCCTATCTACACTGCCTAAACCTCAACGGCATGGTCGCGGGCGGTGACAAGAAGGGGCAGAAAATCCTGCCGCTCGGCGCGGGCGACCTCGACCTCGGCCTGCTCAAAATCATCCGTGATTCCGGCTATCGCGGTCCCATCGGCATCATCGGCCACACGAACGACGATGTGGAGGAGCGCTTGCAGGACAACTTGGACGGGCTGGACTGGTTGCTGCCGCAGCTCGAGGGCAAACCCGCCGGCCAGAAACCCAGGTTCCGCACGCACAACGCGGCCCGCGCGGGCGCAACCGCCCCGCCTCCGGCCACGGCCGGTGCAGGCCAACCTTCGCTCGCCCCGGAATTCGGGCGCGCTCTGGCTGGCGGGCTGGTGGTGGAAGGCAAGCCAGCTTACCGCACGTTGCCGCTGACGATTGAGTGCCGGGCGAAGGTGAATTCCAAAAACGGGTTCAACATTCTCGTGGCCAGCGACCCGAAGGCTTCGGCGGAACACTGGGAGCTCTACACCTACGCTGGCAGCGGCGAACTCAGCCTCTATCTGCCGGGGCGCGGCGGGGAGGTCCGGTCGAAGGCGGACCTGACCGATGGCCGGTGGCACGCGGTCGCGGCGATTATCGAGCCGACGCGGGCGCGGCTCTTTGTGGATGGCCAGCTCGTGCGCGAGGCTCCGCTGCGCGCCCTCGTGGGCGAGCCCAAGCCGGGCGGGCTGGCCTTTGGCCGGCTGGTGGAGGGCGGGCTGGGCTGTGATGGCTTGGTGGATGATGTGCGGCTGACGCAGGGCGTGCGCGCAATCAACGGCGTGCCCGCCGCACCGCTGACGAAGGACGAGCAGTCCGTGGGGTTGTGGGATTTCAATGACCTGCCCCCGGCGAAGAACGACGCGCCCAACCGCCCGGCGGCCGCCGGTCCGAAGGTGGATTACTGGGCGGTCGAGGACGCTGCCGCACGCGCGAAACTGCCCCTTTACCAGACCACCCCCGGCGCCCGCGCGAACGAACTTACGCCACACAATGGGTTCCCGAGAGCCGACACGTTCCGCACTTGGACCCGCTCGCACGGCGATGGCGGCTCCTCCCGTTTCTCCGCGTTGACGCAGATCAACCGGAGCAACGTGAAGAACCTCCAGCCCGCGTGGACGTATCACTCGAAGGACGGCACGGGCAACATCCAGTGCAACCCCATCATCGTGCGCGGCGTGCTGTTTGCACCGACGGTGGGCCAGCACGTCGTCGCCGTGGATGCCGCGACGGGCGTGGAGAAATGGCGGTTCAAGCCCGAGGGCCGGCCCGCCTTTCGCGGGTTGTTGTGGTGGCCGGGCCGAGACGGGGCCAGCGAACGGCTGTTCTTCTGCGCGGGGAAGTTTCTTTACGCACTGAATCCAGCGACCGGCCAGCCCGTGACGGGCTTCGGCACGGCGGGCCGGGTAACGCTGCCGGGCCCCGCTCCGGGCGGATTCGGCGCTGCGACGGCGGGCCCGGCCATCTTCGAGCGCACGATTGTGGTGCCGGGATTTGAGAAGGATGTGTGGGGCTTTGACGCCGTGACGGGCGAGCAGCGGTGGACCTTCCACACCGTGCCCCACCCCGGCGAGTTTGGTTACGAGACGTGGGATCGGCCGGAGGGCAACGGCGCGAATTGCTGGGGCGGCATGGCGATGGATGAGCAGCGCGGGATTGCGTTCATCACCACGGGCTCGCCGAAGCCAAACTTCATCGGCATGGGCCATCGCGGGGACAACTTGTTCGCCAACTGCCTCGTCGCGCTGGATGTCCGCACCGGAAATCGGCTTTGGCATTTTCAGGAAATCCCGCACGATATCTGGGATCTGGATCTGCCCGCCCCGCCGGTGCTCTCGACCATCACACGCGATGGGCGGCGCGTGGATGTGGTCGCGGCGGTGAGCAAGACGGGCAACACGTTGCTGCTCGACCGCGTGAACGGCAAGCCGGTGTTCCCCTTCCGCTTGCGCCGCGCGCCAACGAGCACGGTGCCAGGTGAGTTGACGGCTCCGTATCAGGCGGACTTGGAACTGCCGCAGCCCTTCGCGCGGCAGGAATACACGCTGGCGGATGCCCCCACGCGCACGCCCGAGGTGAGCGAATGGGCGCTGGAGCGGCTCAAGAGCGCGCAGTTCGGCTGGTTTCTGCCGGTGAGCGACCGAAAGGTGACGGTGTTCTACGGTGTCCACGGCGGCGCGGAATGGACCGGTGCCTGCACGGACCCGACGACCGGACGGCTCTACGTCAGCGCGAACGAAGTGCCGTGGGTGATGTCGCTCATCAACTGGGACGAGCCCAAGCGCGACCCAAAGGCCCCGCCGACGCGCGGCCAGCAACTCTACGAACTTACCTGCGCCCAGTGCCACGGCACGAACCGCAACGGCATCGGCGTGGCGCCACCGTTGCGCGGGTTGCAGCATCGCTTGAAAGACGCTGACGTGGTGGCGCTGCTCAAGACCGGTCGGGGCTTGATGCCCGTCGCGCCGCCGATGAGCGAACCCGATCTCAAGGCGTTGCTGGATTTTTTGTTTGTGCGTGATGTGCCGGTGCTGGCGGAGACTGCGCCCAAGGTCCGGCCCGAGCGCCCGCAATACACGCAGAACTCCTTCACCCGGTTCCTCGATCCCGAGGGTTATCCCGCCTGCAAACCACCTTGGGGCACGCTGAACTGCCTCGACCTCAACACTGGAAAGCTGCTGTGGAAGGTGCCGTTGGGCGAGCACGAGGAGCTGACGCGTCAGGGGGTTCCGAAAACGGGCACCGAGAATTTCGGCGGTGCCATCGTCACCGCCGGTGGGCTGGTCTTCTGCGCGGGCACGAAGGATGGGAAACTCCGTGCGTTCGACACCGAAACGGGGGCTGAGCTGTGGTCCGCCAAACTGCCGTGGGGCGGCTACGCGCCGCCCGCCACGTATGAGGTGAACGGCCGGCAGTTCGTGGTCATCGCCGCGGGCGGCGGCGGCAAGCTCGGCGGCCCGACGGGCGATGCCTACGTGGCGTTTGCGCTGCCGGGGAAATGAACGCTCGCCGCGCCTTCACGCTGATCGAGCTGCTCGTGGTCATCGCCATCATCGCGATCCTGGCAGGGCTGCTCCTGCCGGCTCTGGCCCAGGCAAAACACAAGGGCCTCGGAACCAAGTGCGCCAGCAACCTGCGGCAGGTGTATCTCCTCGAACAAACCTTCGCCTTGGACAACGACAACACCGTGCCGTTGGGCTATCGCGACGGACGCAAGCAATTCAACACGATGGTTTACAGCGGCACGGCGGATAAGTTTGTCCTCTTCGGACGACTATACACGGAAGGTCTGTTGAGCGCTCCGAGCGTGCTCTACTGTCCGGCAGAACGCGCCCCTACCCAGGCCTTCAACACCTCCGCCAACCCGTGGCCGCCTGGGATCGCGGGGACCAACGTGCAGGGCGGCTACGCGGCCCGGCCGGTGGTGGATTGGGCGCTCAACGACACACCGGACCCTTGGCCGCGTCTGGAAGGCCCGCCCAGCACGGCGTTGCTGGCGGATGGCGTGGGTCAGCCCGCCCGGGTGGACTCCCGGCACGTCACGGGGGCAAACGTCGCCTTCTCGGACGGGGCGGTGCGCTGGGTGCGCCGTGCCGTATTTGCCGCGCCGTTGAGCCTGTGCAACACCGTGAGCCCGACCTGCAACGCCGCGCAGGATCAGCTCTGGGCCGCCCTCGACACAGCGCCGTAGTTGTGGCCCGCCGAATGCACGGCTGCAGAACGCGCCAGCCGGAGCACGCCTTCATGCCGCGGCAACGTGATTAGTCCCGGCGGGAGGGAGTGTTGCCGAAACACGCATCCGCTCCGGCGCGAACGCCGCGCTCGGTGCGCTTCAACGGCAGCGAACCGGGCTATTTCTTCCGCTTCAAGGCCGCTTTGGTCGCCGCCTGTAGATCATCCAGATCCAGCTTCAAATCCTCTTTCGTCGCCCGATCCATGCGGTCAATGAAGAGGATGCCGTGGAGGTGATCCACTTCGTGCTGGACGCAGCGTGCGAGCAAGCCGCCGCAACGGAAGGACAGCGTTTCCCCTTTGTCATTCGTCGCCGTCACATCGACGGACTCGGGGCGCTCAATCTCGCCATAGAGTTTCGGGAAGCTGAGGCAGCCTTCCGAGCCGGCCTCGGGAGCGCCAACGGGCTTGACCACCGGATTCAGCAGCACCAGCGGCATGATGGACTTGGGGTCGGCGGGCTTCCCGTCCAATTCCAGCGTGGAGGGACGGTCCTCAATGGGCCGGATGTCGATCACGGTGAGCTGGAGGGCCTGGCCGATCTGCTGCGCGGCGAGGCCGACGCCGTGGTGGGCCTCCATCGTCTCGAACATGTCCGCAATGAGCTGGCGGAGTTCCGGGGTGACTTCAGTGACCAGCGCACCCTTCTTGCGGAGGATGGGATCACCGTATTTGCAGACGGGGAGTTTCATCTTGGATAATCAGGACTTGGCTGCGAAAGGGCACAGAGGACGCAAAGCAGGCCGGAGTAAAAGGCGGCGGCCGGTTGAACCGAGGAAGCTGTTAGATGCAGAGCCATTCTCTGTTTGCGCTGTTTGTGCTCTTTCGCGGCTAATCAACTTTCACACCCGCGATTTGCAGGATGCGGTCGAGGTCATCGTCGTTGAAGAAGCGGATTTCCACCGCGCCTTTGCCTTTGCGGTAGCGCAGGGCGACTTTGGTGCCGAAGCGTTCCTGCAACTTGGTTTCCAGGCTGGCCACATGCACATCGCGGGGCACGGCGGGCTTGCTGCCGCTGGCGGCCTTGGCCGGGGCTTGGGTGGTGGACTGCTGGAGGCGGGCGACCAGATCCTCGGTCTGCCGCACGTTCAAACCGTCCTTGAACACACGTTCGACAGCCAGCTTCTGCTCCGCCGCCCCGGACAGGCCGAGAATGACCTTGGCATGGCCGACGGAGAGCTGGCCGTGCCGCAGGTAGCCTTGCAGCTCGGGCGCGAGCTTGAGCAGGCGCAGCGCGTTGGCGACGACAGCGCGGCTTTTGCCGACCTTCGCGGCGGCGGTTTCCTGCGTGAGCTGGAACTGCTCGATGAGCTGCGCGTAGCCGAGCGCCTCCTCAATGGGGTTGAGGTTCTCGCGTTGCAGGTTCTCGATGAGCGCCAGCTCCACCACGGTGCGGTCGTCCGCCTCACGGACGATGACCGGGACCGTCTTGAGCCCGACCAGTTGCGCGGCCCGCCAGCGGCGTTCGCCGGCAATGAGTTCAAAGTCATCACCCAAGGGCCGGACGATCAGCGGTGAGAGGATACCTTGAGCCTTGATCGAATCGGCCAGCTCCCGGAGGGCTTCCTCCGCGAAATCCTTGCGCGGCTGGAACGCGCACGGCCGGACGCGCTGGATGGGCAGGGGCCGAACCTGTTCGCCCGGGGGCGGGACGGGCGTGGGGACAGGCGCGGGAGCCGGCGGCGCAATCGCCACGGGCGCGGGAGCCGGAGCGGGCGCGGCGGCCTTTGGTGGCGCAGCCCCGCCGCCCAGCAACGCGCTCAGACCGCGTCCCAAAGCAGGTTTCGACATGACGCAAAGAGTGGGAAAGCACAGCGGGCTTGTCGAGGGGGAATCCCCGCGAAGAGACTTATCGCACGCCAACGAGAACAGCAGCGGCCTCAAAAACCTGCCGTGCCAGGCCTCGTGCCTACTTGCTCACCAGCCGCATCTGGATGGGCGAAAGATCGAGCACGTAACGCTTGCCGGGCGGGGCGGGCGGGACACCAACGAGGTATTTCTTTTCAATCAGTTCGTCCACGTCCTTGGGCAAACGAAGGTTGTCCTTGTGGAAGCGGCCAACCGCCACCTCCAGGGCACGCGAGGACATGACGGGAATTTTCTCCGGGTCCACCGGCTTGCTGTCTGGATTGGCGGCGGCCTCAGGGGTGAAGGCCACGGCCGGCGCGGCGGAACCCGCAGCGGGAGCGTCTGGCGTGCCGGCCGCTTCAGGGCGAGGCGCTGGCGGGGCATCCGCTTGAAATTCGATGGGCGGAAATTTGTTCACCGCCTTGCCCGCCTCGGTGTGACGGTGCTTCCAGAGCCAGAGGCCGGTCAGGATGACCAGCACGGCCCAGACGGCCGGTTGCTTGAGCGCCCGCCCCACATAGGTGAGGCCGACAAAGAAGGAGAGTAGAACCTTGTCCATGGCGGTGAGTGGTTACTGGGCGAAAGTGGTCAACTCGCGCAACGCGAGCACATCAGCATTGGTGGTGGAGAAATCGTGGTCGGGCAGCCAGTCCACCGGATACGTGCGCAGCGTGTCCTTGTCGCGCACGCCGTAGAAATCCGCGTGCCCGTCCACAAACGCCATGGTGGCACGGCCGCCGTGCAGGAAGGACGGCATGTGGAAGTAGCCCGTGGCCTGATTGGTGTCCATCGGCACGCGCGCCATGCTGCTGCAAATGGTGTAGGGATTGAGATCGAGGAAGGTGAAGGTCTGCACCGGCATGGTCACATCGTGCAACCGGTTGAAGACGGTGTAGCCTGGCGCGGTGTCGCTCGCGGCCCCAGCCCCCATGTATTGGTTCAGGCCGTAGCTGCGAGAGAGCGGTTCGCCCTGCACGTCGTGCCGCACCGAAGGACACCGATAAACCCGGGGATTGGGCACCGCCCCCGCAAACGCGGCGAGCTGCGGGTCCGTCATGAAGGCTGGATTGGTGACGGTCGCGTAAGTGTAGTGATAATCCCCCTGCACCCACGGCAACGGCGGCGCGTTGGTCGCCAGCATCGGACGGTAGTTGAGCACCAGGCGATCATCGTGATCCGTCGCGTGCTTCTGCCACGCCAGCGCGATCTGGCGCAGGTTGCTGAGACATTCCGTCCGCTGGCCGCGCGCCTTCACATGACCCAGACCGCCGAGGAGCAGGGAAATCAGCAGGAGAATGATCGCCACAACGATGAGCAATTCAACCAAGACGAAGGCCTGTTGCCGCGCCCAGAAGGTGTTGCCACGGGCTTTCATTGGACGGCGCGCGTCAGACGATTGGCGAACCAGAGGAAGTCGGCGTTGTCCGGCGCGTGGAGCCCCTGGTGGTCAGGCAGCCAGTCCACCGGCCACACGCGTTCCATCTCGCCGGTCTGGCGTTTCTGCATCTCCACCCGCCCATCCGCATAGCCGGACATCGCGGTGCTGCCGTGCGGGAAAATGGGCAGCGTGGCGAACTCCCCGTTGGTGACCACGCCGCTGGTGGTGTCCGCATCCATGAAGTTGATGCGGATGGCGGCGGTGCAGATGACATAAGGGTTCATTTCGGCAAAAACGATGCGGTCGGCCGGCTGCGACACGTCATGCAGCTTGCGATACACCTCGAACCCACCGGGCGCGATGAAAGAGTTGGCCGCCGGCAGGCCCATGAAGGGATTCATGCTGTAATGCCGGATCATGGAAACACCCTGCACGTTGTGCTTGATGGCTCCGCATTGATACATGCGCGGGTTGAGCTGCGCAGAGGCAAAGGCCGCGTAAGCGGGATCGGTGATGTAAAGCTGGTTGGTCACCGTGTCGTAATCGTAGTGCGCCGCCCCCGACACCCACGGAATGACAGGCCCCGCCGGCGTGATGGCCCCGGGAGGATTGGAATTCACCACTAGGCGGTCGTCGTTGTCCCCCGCAAACTTGACCCACACCATCAGCAACTGCCGCTGGTTGTTCATGCAGGTTATGCGATGCGCCTTGCCCTTGGCCTGCGCCACCGCGCTCAGGACCAGTCCCGCCAAGATGGCGATAATCCCAATCACCACCAGCAATTCAATGAGCGTGAAAGCGCGGCGCAGGCGTGGGTGCATGGTAAATCCAGAGTGTGCGCAGGTTAGCGGCCAGCCCCGCCACGTCAAGCTGGCCGATGAGACGTTGCACGGCAGCAGCGCCAACCAATGGCGCACAGGCCTGACCTGCGCCGTTGGCAAAATAGCTCGCCCGCTCCAGCTCCGGCTTTAATCTGCGGGCAACTTGCCATGACAACCCCCTTTCGAACGCTTGCGCTCTGGCTGACGGTGCTTTGGCTGCCCCTCGCCGGCACCGCCGCCACACCCGGTCCTTCCCCGGTGCGCTTTGGGTTCTCCGGCCCGGAAATCTTCCCGGTGGACCTCCTGATCGGACAACTGCAAGCCGCTGACTTTGACGGGGACGGCCTGCGCGATTTGCTGGTGGTGAACAATCTCCGCTCCAAAATCACGCTCCTTTACAACCGCACCGGCAACCCCCCGGAAATCAAGCCCGCCACCGGTCGCACCGACCTCAACGAGCTGCCGCCCGACGCCCGCTTCCGCATTGACTCCATCGCGTCCGAGAAGCGCATCTCCGCGCTTACCGTCGCCGACCTCAACGCCGACGGCCGACCTGACCTCGCCTACTACGGCGAGCCGAAGGAGCTCATCATCCAGCTCAACGCCGGCAAGGGCACCTGGGCCACACCGCGCCACATCACGCTTGATGACGCGCAGCTCACGCAGAACGCCCTCGTCACCGGCGATCTCAATGGGGACAAGCTCACCGACCTCATCGTCCTTGCCGAGACGCACGTCTGGGTGCTCTTCCAAAAGGCCGACCACACGCTCGCCGAGCCGGAGAAGGTGGCCTTCACCGGCAGCATCAAGGCCGTCCAAGTCCTCGACGTGGACGGCGACGGGCGCGACGACCTGCTGCTCGTCAACTGGGAGGACAAGAACCCCGTCCGCTTCCGCCTTCAGAACTCCGCCGGCCAGCTCGGCCCGGAATTGCACTTCGCCTTCCCGCAAATCCGCGCCTTCTGGGCTGACGACCTCGACGGCGACCGCAAGACCGAGCTGCTGACCATCGCGATGCAGTCCGGCCGCGCACAGGTCTCCGGCTTCGTGCAAAAGCCCGCCGAGCCGTTCGTCGGTCCGCTCAAACAAGGCCAGCTTCAAGTCCTTCCGCTCAACCGCACGGACAAGACCCGGCGGGGCAGCACCTGGGCCGACGTGAACAAGGACGGCCTCACCGACCTGCTCGTGGCCGAGCCGGACAGCGGGCAACTCAGTGTTTATCTCCAGCAGAAAGATGGCGCGCTCGGCCCGGCGAAGAAGTTTCCCACGCTCACCGGCGTCACCGAACTCGCCGTCGCGGACTGGGACGGGGACGGGCAACCGGAGGTCTTCGTGTTGAGCGCGGATGAACGCCAACTGGGCGTGAGCAAGATTGAGCCGAGCGGCCGCATCACGTTTCCAAAGGCCATCGCTCTGGAAGGCCGCCCGCTGGCCATGACCGTCGGCTTGCTGGCACCGGGGGCCAAGCCTACGCTCGCCGTCATCGTGGACGCGGACGGTAAGCGCTCGCTCGTCACGCAACTTGCCGGCGCGCAGCCGCGCACGCAGAAGCTCGCCGAGGCCTTCAAGTCCAACCCCAGCGCGCTCTTCTTCCACGACGCCGACCAGGACGGCCAGCCTGATCTCGTCGTGCTCACGCCTTACGAGAAGATCAAGGTGCTGCTCAACACGCCCGGCAAGGACTTCGCCGAGGTGGACGTGACTCCACCCGGTGGTGCGATGGAGCAGCCTTGGTTCAGCCTCGCCGATGTGGACGGCGACGGCAAAGTGGAGCTGCTTCTCCCGCAAAAGAACTTCCTTCGCGCCGTGGTCCTCCAGCGCGACGGCAAGCCCGGCGACACGAAGGCCAGCGCGTCTTTTGTCGTGAAAGATCAAATCAACGGCGCGGCCGGCAACTCGCGGCTCGTCGGCGCGGCCTCGCTGCCCAATGGCGGCAAGTCCCCCCTGCTCTTCCTGCTCGACGCCGAGCGCAAGCAGCTTTCCGTGGCGGAGCGTGACAGCGCGGGGGTCTGGCAAATCGCCCGCAGCCTTCCGTTGCCCGTCACCGAGTTCACCGCCCTCCGCTCCGTGGGACTCGGCGCGCGCGAGCCAAACGCTCTGGCCTTCCTCGGATTGAACTCCGCCGCGTGGCTGCCCTTCAGCGGCCAAGTCTGGGACGTGCGAGAGCTGGACGGCTACGAGACGCCCATCAAGGACGGTCGGCTCACTGATGTCGTCACCGGCGACCTGAACCAGGACGGCCGCAAGGATCTCGTCTTCCTCGAAACCGCGAAGAACCACCTCGACATCGTGACCTTCGACAAGCCGGCGAAGCTCACGCCCGCGAACCGCTGGCAGGTCTTCGAGGAGCGCACCTTCCGCAACCGCCGCAGCGACGCCCCCGAACCGCGCGAGGCGCTCATTGCCGATGTAACCGGCGACGGCAAGAACGACCTCATCATCCTCGTCCACGACCGCGTGCTGGTGTATCCGCAGGAGTAGTTTGGACTGCGCCGGCAGAGCGCAGCGGCGACGGCGCTTTCGAGCAGGCGGGCGGGTTTCTTGGTTCAAATAGTCATCGAGCGGGCGAAAGCGGCGTCGCGCTCCGCTTGCCGCCGCAGTCCAAGATGCTTCGGATTGAATCGCCCTTCCCCAGGCGCCATCTATCTTCTGCGCCCATGAATCGCCTTCGCTTAACCCTGCTCGGCTCGCTCACACTCGCCGTGTTGTGCGTCGGCATCGCCACGGCGGCAGAATCCAAGGCTCCGGCTAAAAAGCCCGCGCCGCAAACGCCTTGGTCCTTCCTGCCGCTCCGCGAATCACCGCCGCCCAAGGTCCGCGACTCGAAGTGGCCAAAGACCCAGATTGACCCCTTCCTCCTCGCGAAGATGGACAAGGCCGGCGTAAAGCCCGCCGCGCCCGCCGACCCGCGTGCCTTGATTCGCCGCCTCCACTTCGACCTCACCGGCCTCCCGCCCACGCCGGAGGAAGTCGAGGCGTTTGTCCGGGAGTGTGCCTCAATCGGCAATCGCCAATCGGCGATCGGCAATGCCGTCAACCGCCTGCTCGCATCTCCCCACTACGGCGAACGCTACGCCCGCTACTGGCTCGATCTCGCGCGCTACGTGGACGAGACCGCTTCGTGGCTGGAAAAGACCAGCGGCGCGCACCTCTACCGCGACTGGGTCATCAAGGCCTTCAACGACGACATGCCCTACGACCAATTTGTCATGCGGCAGATTGCCACTGACCAGATGGGCCTGCCGCCTGAGGACCGCCACGCGCTCGCCTTCCTCGGCCTCGCGCCGACTTACTGGAAGGAACTCCAGCTCCCGCCCGACCTCATCAAAGGCACCGTGGCCGACGAATGGGAGGAGCATGTGGACACGCTCAGCCGCACGTTCCTCGGCCTCACGCTCGCCTGCGCCCGCTGTCACGACCACAAGTCCGACCCCATCACCGCCGCCGACTACTACGGCATCGCCGGCGTCTTCGCGAGCGTCCGCCACGCCGAGGTGCCCACGATGGGCGACCAGTTCTGGCAGCCCGTGAAGAGAGCCCGTGAGTCCGTCGCCGCGCTCGAAAAGCAACGCGACGAACTGAAGAAGAAAAAGCCCGCGCCCGCCGACCTCACCAACCAAGTCGCCGTCATCGAACAGAAAATCGTCGGCCTCAAGACCAACACGCCGCACTTCAACATGGCGATGGCCACCGCCGTCGAGGACGCCGCGCTCTTCGTCATTCCCGCCGCGAACAACAAGGGCACCGTCCTCGATTTCAAGCCCGGCCAGGCCCGCGACCTTGAGCTGATGAAGCGCGGCGACCCGAACAACACCGGCGACGTCGTGCCCCGCCGCTTCCTCGCCGCCTTCCCCGCGAAGGACGGCCAGCCCCGCCGATTCACCACCGGCAGCGGCCGCCTCGAGCTTGCCCAAGCCATCGTGCAGGAAGCCGCGCCGCTCACCGCGCGCGTCATGGTGAACCGCGTTTGGAAGTTCCACTTCGGCCGCGGCATCGTGGACACGCCGAGCGAGTTCGGCCTCACCGGCGACCCGCCTTCACACCCCGAGTTGCTCGACGACCTCACCGCGCGCTTCATCCGGAACGGCTGGTCCATCAAATGGCTGCACCGCGAAATCCTCCTCTCCGCCGCGTGGCAGCAAAGCTCCCTCGCGCCCGACTCCGAGAAGCGCGACCCCGAGAACAAGCTCTTCGCCCGCATGCCCCGCCGTCGTCTGGACTTTGAGGCGTGGCGCGACACCACGCTCGCCGCCGCCGGCACGCTGGACCGCAGCTTCGGCGGCGTCGCCACGCCGCTCACGTCCGACAAGAACCTGCGCCGCACGCTCTACGGCATCGTGAACCGCCACGAGCTGGAGCCGATGCTGCGCATCCACGACTTCCCCGACCCCGCCGCCCACAGCGCCTCGCGCACCGAGACGGCCACCGCGCTGCAAATGCTCTTCTCGTTGAACAGCCCCTTCCTCTTAGCCCAAGCCGACGCCTTCGCCGCGCGCCTGGAAAAGGAAGCCGGCTCCGCGATGAACGACCGCGTCACCCGCGCCCACGCCATCCTCTTCCAACGCCCCCCGACCGCGAAGGAACTGACAATGGCCACCCGCTTCCTCACCAACCGCGAGACCGACAAGAAAGCGTGGTCCGAATACGCCCAAGCCCTCCTCGCCAGCAACGAAACGCAGTTTGTGGATTGAGGGATGAGAACTCTGGGCTTGCGAGCGGTGGCGAAATCTTTAGCTCTATAACCATGAGAACCCTCCTGCCCGCCGTCTTGCTCTGCGCCGCAGTTCTGGCCTTGCCGTGCACGCACGCACAGCCAAGCGGAACATTCCCGAAGGATTTTCTCGAATTGAACGCCAAGGCTGCGAAGGGTGATCCCAAGGCGCAAAACAATCTTGGCTACCTCTACTGGAGAGGGGAAGGCGTGACGAAAGATTTCACGGAAGCCGTGAAATGGTATCGCAAAGCCGCCGGACAGAACCTCGCCCAAGCTCAATACAATTTGGGAGTCTGTTATTTTAACGGCCAGGGCGTGAAACAGGACTACACGGAAGCGGTGGAGTGGTATCGCAAAGCCGCCGAGCAGAATCACCCCGAAGCTCAATTCCATCTAGGCGGCTGTTACGACAAGGCTCTGGGCGTGAAACAGGACTTCACGGAAGCGGCGAAGTGGTTTCGCAAAGCTGCCGAGCGGAATTACGCCGCGGCTCAAAACAATCTGGGCCTCTGCCACGAGAAAGGCGAAGGCGTAAAACAGGACTATACGGAAGCAGTGAAGTGGTATCGCAAGGCAGCAGAGCAGAATGTCGCCCAAGCTCAAAACAATCTGGGCGTCTGCTACGACAAGGGAAACGGCGTTGCGAAGGATTCGATGGAAGCAGTGAGGTGGTATCGCAAGGCAGCGGAACAGAATGTCGCCGTAGCACAAAAAAATCTGGGTGTCTGCTACGGGAAGGGACAAGGAGTAAGGCAGGACTACACGGAAGCCGCGACATGGTATCGCAAAGCCGCCGATCAAAATAACGCTGAGGCTCAATTTAATCTGGGCGTCAGCTATCACGAGGGTAAAGGCGTTGAGCAGGACTACTCAGAAGCAGTCAAGTGGTATCGCAGAGCCGCTGAACAGAATGACGCCCTGGCTCAAAGAAATCTGGGCCTTTGCTATACCAAGGGCGTAGGCGTGGCCAAGGACTACGTGGAGGCGGTGAAGTGGTATCGCAAAGCCGCTGACAACGTTGGACTGAACGCTGCCCAAGCTCAAAGACATCTGGGCGTTTGCTACTACGAGGGCCAAGGCGTAGCCAAGGACTACGTGGAAGCGGTGAAGTGGTTTCGCAAAGCTGCTGAACAGAATGACGCCGAGTCTCAACACAATCTGGGCCAATGCTGCCGCCTTGGCGAAGGCGTGGCCAAGGACTACGTGGACGCGGTGAAGTGGTATCGCAAAGCTGCTGATCAGAACTTGCCTGCCGGCCAGAATAAGCTGGGTGCGTGTTATCTGCAGGGGATGGGTGTCGCGCAGGATCTAGCGGAAGCGTTGAACTGGTTTCGTAAGGCTGCCGCACAGGGCGACGCCGAGGCTCAAACGAACTTGGGCATGTGCTACACAACCGGCAAAGGCGTGGCGAAAGACCTCACGGAAGCGGCCAAATGGTATCGCAGGGCGGCCGAAAACAACCATGCGCAAGCGCAAGCGCACCTGGGCGACATGCTGGCTTCAGGCTCCGGCGTGGAAAAGAACGAAGCGGAAGCGATAAAGTGGTGGCGCAAAGCCGCCTCGCAGAATCATCCCTATGCCCACTATGCCCAAGTCAATCTGGGCTTGTTTTATGCGCGTGGCAATGGGGTGGCGAAGGATTACGTCGAGGCGTATGCGTGGTTCAGCATCGCCGCGCCCAACTTCCCTGCCGCAGGGCAACACCGGGATTCCCTCGCGAAAGCGATGCTGCCGGGCCAGCTCGCCGATGGCTACAAGCGCACCAAGGAGTTGCGCACCCAGATTGAGGCCTCGCTCAAGGGCGACAGCAAGTGATTATCTGACGCACGGCAACCCTGACCTACCATTCCATGAATCCCCCCCTCTCCCGCCGCGACGCCATTGCCCGCTTCGGTGGCGGCCTCGGCACGCTGGGCCTGCTCGCCTCGCTCCCCGGCGCGGCGTCTGCGCTGCCAAGTGCCGTGCTGCCCGCGAAGACCTTGCCCCACTTCCGCCCGCGCGCCAAGCGGGTCATCCATCTGTTCATGAACGGCGGCCCGTTCGGCCCGGACTTCTTCGACCCCAAGCCGGACCTGACCAAGTTCGCCGGGCAGCGGCCCGAGGGCGCGGACTTGCGCACCGAGCGGCCCACGGGCGGCCTGCTGCCGGTGCCGTTCAAGTTCTCCAACCACGGCAGGTCCGGCCTGCCCGTCAGCGACCTCCTCCCGCTCACCGCGCAGTTCGCCGACGACCTCTGCGTGCTGCGCAGCGTCCACACGGACAACCCGAACCACGGCCCCGCGCTGCTCCTGATGAACAACGGCACGATGACGCCGCGCGTGCCCGCGATGGGTTCGTGGTGCAGCTACGGCCTGGGCACGGAGAACGCCAACCTACCGAGCTACGTCGTGCTCTGCCCCGGCCGGCCCGTGCGGTTCTCCATCCTGTGGACGAGCGCGTTCCTGCCGTCGCAGCACGGCGGCAGCTACATCAACCACTCGAACCTCGACCCCAAGGCGATGATTCCATGGCTGCACAACCCGCGCACCGCGCCAGACGCACAGCGCAAGCAGCTCGACCTGCTGGGCGAGATGAACCGCGAGCACCTCGCCACGCGCGGCGGCGCGGACGCGGCGTTGCAGGGCCGCATCGAGGCGATGGAGACGGCCTATCGGATGCAGTTCGCGGCGACGGACGCCTTCGACATCACGCGCGAGCCGGCGGCGGTGCGCGAGACTTACGGCAAAGGGCACTTCGCGAACGGCTGTCTCATGGCGCGACGCTTGGCGGAACGCGGCGTGCGTTTCATCCAGGTCTATTACGGCAACGGCCAGCCGTGGGATACGCACTCGAATCACGACCCCGCAACGCGCAATCTCGGCAAGGACATTGACCGCCCCATCGCCGCCCTGCTCGGCGACTTGAAGCAGCGCGGCCTGCTCGAAGACACGCTGGTCGTGTGGGGCGGCGAGTTCGGGCGCACGCCGGTGAGCGAGAACGGCAACGGTCGCGACCACAACCCGCACGGCTTCTGCATGTTCCTCGCCGGCGGCGGCACGCGCGGCGGCATGAGCTACGGCGAGACCGACAACTTCGGCTTCAAGGCGGCGGAGAACCGCATGCACATCCACGACCTCCACGCCACCCTGCTGCACCTGCTGGGCGTGGATCACGAAAAGCTGACCTTCCGCTACGCCGGCCGCGACTTCCGCCTGACCGACGTGCATGGCAACGTGGCGCGGGAGATTCTGGCGTGAGCTGTTGCGGAGCGCCGGTGTTCGACCCGGCGCGCTGAGATCCCGAGAGGTTCAAGCCGGTTTGGAAACCGGCGCTCCGCGGAGGACTATCGCTGGAACAACGCGGCGACGTTGACCTGAATCGACGGCAATGCGGCGCACACCGCCACGCCTTCGATGCCCACCACGGTGACTTCGCGATACTCGCCGCCCTCAGGACGTCGATGGATTTCGATCTGCCGCTCCGGCACGAGGACAATCCAAAACTCTTTCACGCCCGCCTCGGCGTAGATGCCCGCCTTCTGCCGGTCGAACTCATGACTGGTCACAGCGATTTCAACAGCAAACTCGGCGGTGATGGGATGATGGTCGCTAAATTGATCGTTGTTTCCAGCAACAACCGCGATGTCAGGCTCCGGCTCTGAATCACCAATGACGATGGGCTGCTCGGATTGCACCCAATAAGGGGAGCGGGCAAGCGCCTCTTGGATTCTTTGGAGTAATCGCTGGAGAATCCAGCGATGGAGGGGTGACTTGGGCATTTTGTTGAAAACAAATCCCCGCAGCAACTCCGTCCTCTCAGGGATCAGCCCCATGTCACCAAGCGCGTGATAGGCCGCAACACTCAAGGGGTGCAGTTGCGCACGTGGCTGGGGGGAATCAAGGAGATGCGGCAGACTCATGCGACGGGGTGGCCTTTATATGTCTGTGCCTGAACGTAGCGACCGCGCAGCTCGCTGGCAAACCATGATTCAGCGAAAAGGCTTTGATGCCAGCCAGCCTTGAGGTTCCCTTCCGCACATTCGGAATCATTTATGCCCGCGATCGAAGTCCACGGCCTGACGAAGGCTTTCCGCACTTACAAGAAGCAGCCCGGTTTCCGGGGTGCGGTGCGCGGGCTGTTCAAGCGCGAGTATGAGCAGACGCTCGCGGCACGCGAGGTGAGCTTCAAGGTCGAGGAGGGCGAGTTGGTCGGCTTCCTGGGGCCGAACGGCGCAGGCAAGACAACGACGCTCAAGATGCTCGCGGGCCTGCTCTATCCCACGAGCGGCACGGCCAACGTGCTCGGTTTTGTGCCTTGGGAACGTGCGGACGGTTATCGCCGGCAGTTCGCGCTGCTGCTGGGACAGAAAAACCAGCTTTGGTGGGATTTGCCCGCTCGCGAGTCGCTGGAGTTGAACGCGAAGATTTACGGCATCGAGCGCGGCGTGTTCGAGCGGACGGTCAGCGAGTTGACCGAACTGCTCGATGTGAAAGACAAGCTCAACGTCATGGTGCGCGAGCTGTCCCTCGGCGAGCGCATGAAGATGGAGCTGACTGCCGCGCTGCTGCATCAGCCCAAGGTGCTCTTCCTCGACGAGCCAACCATTGGTCTGGATGTGGTGTCGCAGAAAAAAGTCCGCGAGTTTCTCCGTCATCACAACGCCACGCGCAAGACGACGATCCTGCTCACGAGCCATTACATGACGGACATCCAGGAATTGTGCCAGCGCGTCATCATCATCGACAAAGGCACGATTTTCTTTGATGGCCGGCTCACCGAAGTGATTGACCGCTTCGCCGACTTCAAGCTGGTGACCATCGAGTGCGATCCCGGCACTGAGTGTTCCGCAGCGACGCTCGCGCAGTATGGCGAGGTAGTGGAACGCACCACCGGCTCCGTGAAGCTCAAGGTGAAGCGCGATCGCGTGGTGGCGGTCTGCAAGGCGCTCTTTGACGCGCTGCCCGTGCGGGACATCGACATCCAAGAGGTGCCCATTGAGGACATCATCCGGGAGTTGTTTGCGCGCAAAGACGCCTCCGGCAAGGCGGCCTGAACATTCGTCAGCGACCAGCGCAGGCGCAGGCTGGCTTACTTGGCCGAAGCCCGGGACTTGTCGCTGAGGGAGCCAAGGAACGCGACGATGGCCTTGATTTCGTCATCCTTCAGCTCCTTGCCGAGCTGGAGCCAAGCCATCTTCTTCACGGCCTCAGGCAGTGTGGCGATCTTGCCGTCGTGGAAATAAGGCGCGGTGAGGGCGATGTTGCGGAGCGTGGGCACCTTGAATTTGAACTTGTCGTCATTGTCCTTGGTGACATCGAAGCGGCCCATGTCGCTGGTGTTCTCGTAAGGATTCACCAGCCCGACCTTCATATACATTCCGCCGCCGATCAGGGGTCCCGTGTGGCAGGTGGTGCAGCCGGTGGTCAGGAAAAGGTTCGCGCCCTTGAGTTCCAAAGCGCTCAACGCCTTGTCACTGCCCTTCAGGAAGTCATCAAACCGATCGCGCGTGATCAGGGTCCGCTCAAAGGCGGCAATGGCCTGGGCGATGTTCTCGTAGGAGATTTTGGCTCCCGCCCCTGAAAAGGCCTTGTCGAACAACGGAGGGTAATCTGTGGCGGCCCCAAGCTTTTTCACGACCTCCACCTCACTCGGCATGGCCATCTCGCCGGGGTTGAGGATCGGGCCCTTGGCCTGCGCGACCAGGTCGGCGGCCCGGCCATCCCAGAACTGCGCCAGTTGCAGGCCGGCGTTCAGCACGGTGGGGGAATTCCGGCCGCCGCGCTTGCCAAAGGCACCGGGAGAAGTCGCCTCATTGTCCACCCCGCCGCCCTTGCCCTCGACGTTGTGGCAGGAGTTGCAGGACTGTGAGTTATTGGTTGAAAGGCGCTTGTCCAGAAAGAGCTTCTTGCCCAGGGCCACCAACGCCGGCGTGTCTTTCTCCGCACCTGGCATTTTCGCCGGCAGGGGTTCAATCAGGGCACCCTTGGCGGCCTGCCGCACCTCAGCGGGAGTCTGTGCAGTCAACGGAGTGGGCAGCGAGACAAGCACAGCTGCGAGGGCGACGGTGGTGACGAGCGGGTTCATGTTGGTCATTGAATCAAATTTTCGTGGGTGTTCAGACGTTCAGTGCTCCGAATCATTCGGAGCGAGCGCGAAAAAGTGGCGCGAGCATGAGGAAAAGCAAATGGGAATCTCTCCACGGTTTTTGATCCGATGCGGACAAGAAAAAACCCCTTCCGGTTGCCCGGAAGGGGTGTGTCACTGAGCGAGGCTCAGATTAGAACTTGTAGATCAGATTCAGCGCGACCAAGTGGGAGTTGTTATTGCCACCGGCGACCGCACCGTTGTTGACGTTGCCCGGCATGTTGCGGTTGCCGCTCAGGTCGTGATCCCAGCGATACTCAAGGCGGCTGATGACGTTGGCCCAGAGCTGATAGTCGGCCGTGATGGTGGTGGCCAAGATCTCAGCCGTGTTGTCCTTGCCGAGGTTCGTGCCCGCCACAAACGCACCGCCGAGCCCAACGGCACCACCAGCGGCAGCGCTGTTGTTGTCGAAGTATTCAACACGCGTGTTGATCTTCAGCTTTTCGATGCCCACGTTGTTGAACGAGGCATAGCCAGCAATGGCCGTGGTATCAGCGGCGCGATCGGTGCGCAGGATATCCAGTGCGGCACCAGTCTTGATCGTCTCCCAAGGAGTGGGGATGGTGGCGCTCACGTGGATGTTCTGGGTCTCAGCGGCCAGACCAGCGGCGGCAGCCGTGGCACCGTCAACGACACCAGCGTTAAGGACAGCACCCTTCAGGAAGCCCCAACTGTCGGGGGCGGTCAGGCTGACAGCCGCGAGGTAGGTCTTCTGGGATTGAACGCCATTGGCGCGACGCAGAGTCAAGCCAGTGTTCTGCACGTTGGCAACACCAGCGGTGGCGGTGAAGCCGTCGCAAACCTTGTAGGTCGCCACGACGCCTTCATGCTGGAAGGGGCCAAAGGTGTAGGCGTAGCTGCGGCTGTAGTTGGGGTTGTCAGGGCTGTTGTTGCCTTCGTAACCGATGATGGTGTTGAAGGTGCCGACCTTGAGCGTCAAACCATTGCCGACGGGGACGTTCAAGGCGATGTAGCCCTGAGCGAGGGAGATGCTGCCCGAGCCACCAGCGCCAATGGCGTTGCCGAGGACGGTCGCATCCGGACCCATCCAGAGCTCGGCCACGTAACCAGCGGACCACTCGCTCTCATCCAGCGGCTTGCTGATGGTGAGCTGGATCACATCCAAGTTGAAACCATCACCCTTGCCGGCGAGATAGGAAGAACCGGCACCAGCGGCGAAGCCAGTGGATTGACCGGGATTCCAGTGAGCCGAGGTGCTGACATAGCCACTGATCTGAGTGGAAGAGACGGCCGTGAGAACCTGATTCGACGGCTTTTCTTCCGCTTGAGCAACCGCGCCGAAGCTGATCACGCCTGCGGCGGCCAGCCCGAGTGTCCATTGATTGACTTTCATGTTGTCTTGTTCCTCCTGCGAGTTGTTGACTGTTTGGTTACTTTTTTCGTTTTGCTTGCGAACAAAACCGGTTTGTTCGCACACCAAAAACGGTGCATTTCCTGCGGATAATAGCGAAGAGCCGGATCGTGACAACAGTTTTTTTAGAAATTAGGAGGCATGCCCGGCAACCGGCACGGCTGGACCGCGCTCGACATCAGTCCCACGGCCAAGCAATTTGCCGGGGTGATTGAGAGCAAGTTGACCCAGTTGCGCCAGTTGCTTGAAAGCTTCGACTCCTGCCTGGTGGCCTACTCGGGCGGGGTGGATTCCGTCTTTCTCGCCCACGTCGCCCATCAAGTCCTGGCCGGACGCGCGCTGGCAGCCATCGCGGACTCCCCCAGCCTCCCGCGCCGGGAGTTGCAAGAGGCACTGGCCATCGCGGCCCAGTTCGGCTTTCCCGTGCGCGTGGTGCAGACGCAGGAATTTGCGAACTCTGCCTACCTCGCGAATCCCGCCAACCGCTGTTATTTCTGCAAGCACGAGCTCTTCACCGAGCTGACGCCCTTAGCGCGCGAGCTGGACTTCAAGGTCATCGCCTACGGTGAGAACGCCAGTGACGTGGGTGACTTCCGGCCCGGAGCGAAGGCGGCGGAGGAGTTTCAAGTGCGGGCCCCGCTCAAGGAGGTCGGACTGACCAAGGCCGAAATACGCGCCCTGTCCGCGCAGCTCGGCCTGCCCACCACCGACAAACCGCAGATGGCTTGCCTGAGCTCCCGCATCCCGCATGGCGAAACCGTCACCGAAGCCAAGTTAAAGATGATCGAGACAGCGGAAAATCTCCTCCGCGACCTGGGCTTCTTCGACGTGCGGGTGCGGCACCATGAAATCACCAGCCCGGTGAACAGCGCTTCTGCCCAGCCGATCACCTCCAGCACATCTCCAGCATCTCCTGCGCGCTCTGCCCTGGCCCGCGTGGAAGTAGGCGTCGCGGAGATGCCGCGCCTGCTGGACCCAGTGATGGCCGCGCGCGTGGCGGATGAACTCAAGCGGGCAGGCTACCTGTATGTCACCTTGGATTTACAGGGCTATCGTCGCGGTGGGGCAAACGACCTGACGGCGAAGCCAGCACTGGCTTGAGCCCCCCCGGTTCAACTCACCTTGGCGAACCGCGCTCGCCTCCTGCCACCAGCCTCGCTAGTGTAGTGTCCCACAAATAGCTACACACTGGTTTGTCGGGGTAGCGTGGAGGCATGCCTCGCAAAACCCCGCCTCTCAGCCTTGATGCTTCCGCGCTTGAGCGACTTGAACAGTGGTCGGTCGCCGGTTCCACTC
>CAIPBN010000708.1 GCA_903863315.1 uncultured Verrucomicrobiota bacterium
ATCGGCGAAGACGTGGATGCCCCGCTCTACAGCCCGCCGCTGCGCGTGAAGCCCGGTTTCCCGCGCGCGTGGGCGCTGCTCACCGGCGTGGTCGTGTCGCTCTTCCGGAAAATCATCCGCAAGTTCACCACCCGCGCGCAGTTCGGCAGCAAGACCATCGAGACCGAGCGCGACTGGGTGCAGCTCGGGCTGATTCTGGCCGGGCAGGCGGCGCTCTTCGCGTTGTTCGCCACGCAACTCACTTGGTGGGCCTACTTCACGCACTGGCTCGCGCCGCTCGTGCTCATCGCGCAACTCCTCGACGAGGTCCGCATCTTCGTCGAGCACGGCTATTGGTTCCTGCACACGACCGACCCCGCGCCGCTGGACGAGTTGGAGCAGGCCACCGTGGACATCGAGGCGACGTTTCTTGAGGCCTACCTCATCGCACCCTTCGGCTTCGACACCCACCTCGCGCACCACACGCAGCTCGGCGTGCCCTTCTACAACCTCCGCAAACTCTCCCGGCTCCTCCAAGAGAACGATCCCGGCTACCTCCAACCCATCCGCCGCAGCTACCTCGCGGTGCTGTGGGAAATGATCAACGCGGAGCCGAAGGTGGCACACCCGTCGCCAAAGTTGGTGTGACTTTTTTCCCGTCCTCATGACCCAAGCGAAAACCGGCACCGACGGCCATTGTCTCCTCTGCGGCGAACGCGGCTGGACGCTCGTCTCCCGCACCGACGACAAGGAATACCACGCCCGCCCCGGCGAGTTTGACATCGTGCGCTGCTGGAAGTGCGGCCACGTCTATCTCAACCCGCTGCCCGCGCCCGAAGAGGTCGCCGCGCTCTACCCACCGACTTATTACACGGTCAATCCGAACTCCCCGCTCTTCCACGAGAGCAAGCTCATCCGCTGGAAGATGGGCAAGGACGCCAGCGACTTCCGCGCGCGCTGGGGCGACCGCAAGTTCACCAACCTCATTGACATCGGCTGCGGCGACGTGAAGCGCATCGCCGCCTATCGCGATGCCTACGCCGATTGCGCCGCGCAAGGCACGGCCTTCGACCTGCTCTTCAGCGACCGCGCGCGCGCCCTAGCGAAGGAACTGAACGTCGAGTGTCGCGAGGGCAACATCGAGACCGACGTGGCGAGCCTGCCGGACAACGGCTACGACCTCGCTTTCATGCGCCAGCTCATCGAGCACCTGCGCGACCCGCGCCAAGCGCTCTTGAACCTGCGTCCCAAGCTCAAGCCCGGTGCGCTCCTCGTCATTGACACGCCTAACGTCGGCGGCATGGACTTCGACTTGTTCCACAACTCCTACTGGGCCGGCTTCCACACGCCGCGCCACTTTCACCTGTTCAACCAAGCCTCGCTGACCCAGCTCGTGCAAGAGGCCGGCTTCAAGGTCGTTGACCGTGGCTACTTGCCCTCCATCGGCTTCTGGATCATCAGCCTGCGCGTGAAGTTCGGCTTGGACTGCGTCGAGGAGGGTGGCTGGCCCTGGCGGCACATCAGCTTGAAGAACATTCTCTTCAGCGGCGGCTTCACCGTGCTGGACACGCTCTGCATCAAGCTCGGCCTCGCCACCTCGAACCAGTTCGTCGTTGCGGTCAAGGAGTAGCCGGTTCGCGCCAGGCTTCCACCACCCGCGGCTTGCCGGTGAGGTCGCGATGCACGTTGATGCGTCTCCAACCCGCCGCGCTGAACAGCGCGGCCACCGCTGTTTGCTGGCCGTCGCCAAATTCCGCGAAGAGGCCTCCGCCGGGGTTCAGCCACGCCACGCTCTCCGTCGCAAGGCGGCGATAGAAGTCCAAGCCGTCGGTCCCGCCGTCGAGCGCGGCGCGCGGGTCGAAATCGCGCACCTCCACCTGCAACTCGGCGATCTCTCCGGCGGGAATGTAGGGAGGATTGGAAACGATGAGATCGAAGCGCAGCCCGGCTGGCAAAGCGCCAAAGCCGTCGCCGAGGTGCAAGGACACCCGCTCGGCCAGTCCATGCGCAGCCACATTTGTTCGCGCGAGGGCCAGGGCCGGTTCGGAAAGGTCCACCGCGTGCAGCCAGGCTGGCGGACATTCCGTCGCCAGATGAATGGCAAGACAGCCGGTGCCGGTGCCGAAGTCGAGGGCGACGGGAGTTCCGGTGGAAAGCCCCCGCAACGCGGCAACCGTCAGTTCTGCCAGCGTCTCGGTTTCGGGTCGCGGGATCAGCGCCGCTGGACTGACGCGGATCTCCCGGCCGCAGAACGACGTCGATCCGATGAGGTGCTGCAAGGGTTCGCGGTTCGCGCGGCGCTTCACCAGCGTGCGCAGGGTGTCCAACTCGGCCTCGGCGAGCACGCGGTCGTGGCACAGGTAGAGCTGGAGCCGGGGCAGCTTGAGCACATGGCCCAGCAGCAGCTCGACCTGGAGACGCGGCGACTCCACCCCGTGCCGCTGGAGGAACTCAGTGCTGCGTTGGATGACTTCGACAACGGTCATGCCCGAGGGAACTGGTTGGCTGCCACAACTGGCTGCCGGTCTCTGTAGGGCATCGCGCAGACTTAGATCGCGAAGTCGTTATACTCGGGCTTCACCAGCTCCGTGGGTGGGTAGAGCATTCCGGCTGCGACCGTCGCGTTCGTCCCTTGCTCGATGAGGATGAACGAACCCGTCAGCCGGTTGTGGCTATAGCCGTCGAACACGACCGGCTTGGCCGTGCGAATGCGAATCTCGCCGATGTCATTCGCGCCCAGCTCCGCCGGCTCTGGCTCCGGGTCGAAGGTCTGGATGTTGATGCGGCTGTCGAGGTTCGTGACGATGGCCTGCACGGTCTGCGAGGTGTGTTTGAGGAAGTATTTCTTCCCGCGCTGAAGCGGACGCTGGTTCATCCAGCAAACCCGGCCACGCAACTCGCTCGCCATGCCCGGCAGGTGGTCGAGGCCCACGAGCATGTCGCCGCGACTGATGTCGAGGTCGTGATCGAGCACGACGGTGATAGGTTGCGGGCAGAAGGCTTCTGGCAGCGAGCCATCGTAAGTCCACAGATCCTTCACCGTGCTCTTCATGCCGCTGGGCAGGACCATGACTTTTTGGCCGACCTTCACGATGCCACCGGCGAGCTGGCCGCTGAGGCCACGGAAGTCATGGAGCGTCTTGTCCGTCGGGTTGTTCGGCCGGTTCACCCACTGCACGGGGAAGCGCAGGCCGGTCAAATTCCAATCGCTCGCGATGTGCACCGTCTCGAGGTGGCCGAGCAAGGTCGGGCCGACATACCACGGCGTGTGCTTCGAGGGCTCCACGACGTTGTCACCGTTGAGCGCGCTGATGGGGATGAACTTCACGTCCTTGAACGCGTCGAGCTTGGGCAGGAACGCCTCGATCTCGTCGCGTATCTCGGTGAAGCGCGCCTCGCTCCAGTCCACCAGATCCATCTTGTTCACCGCGATGACCAGATGCGGAATGCCCAGCAATGCGGCCAGATAGGTGTGCCGCCGCGTCTGCTCGATGACGCCCAACCGCGCGTCCACGAGCACGATGGAAAGGTTTGCCGTGCTCGCGCCAGTGACCATGTTGCGCGTGTATTGAACGTGCCCCGGGGTGTCCGCGACGATGAACTTGCGGCGTGGCGTGGCGAAGTAGCGGTAGGCCACATCAATCGTGATGCCCTGCTCCCGCTCGGCCCGGAGGCCGTCCGTGAGGTTGGCGAGGTTCACCTGCCCGCCGCCGGTGATGTCGGCGGATCGTTCGAGCGCCTCCATTTGGTCCTCCATGATGGACTTGGAGTCGTAAAGCAGCCGGCCGATGAGCGTGGACTTGCCGTCGTCCACGGAGCCGCAGGTGTTGAAGCGGAGAAGTTCGATGGGATGAGTGTGGGGCATGGGAATTGATACAGGAATGGTCCGGCCGGGACGGGACGGAATGCTGGCAATCACGCGGTTAAGTTTGGCCCGGCTGCCGTGGCGGTCGGCCCACTGGTGGATGTAAGTCCAATCCAGCTCGTTGGCCTGCATCGCTACGACGTCGCGCACATCGTCGGAATCCTTCATGCGTGACCAGCGCAGCTTAGTCACGATGTAGTCTTCAGCGGTGAGCACAAACGTGGGCAGCCCTTCGTAAACCGTTGCACGTCGGCGGCGGTAGCGCTCCTGATCGTGCGCGTCCTCGCTGAGGTAAAACAACTCCACGGTGAAGCCGCTTTCCGGATGGTGAATGACGTTCTTCAGCGTCCCGGTGTTGGTCTCGAAAGTCATCTGCTCCTCCAGCCGAAACCCCGGCCCGAGGATTTGCATCACGGTGTGCAATGAGCCCACTGCGACGCCGAGCACGAGGTCGGCGTCCTTGGTAGAGCGCGGCTCGGCGTAGTAGTTGCGGGCAAAAGCGCCGACCAGCATGTGCGAAATGCCCGCCTGGTTCAGCGCGGCTACGACCTGCCGCGTGATGGAGGGAGCGGGCATCACCGCGTGGCCTCTTCAAGTTCCCGCTTGATCGCGAGGCGTTCGCGCACTTTGGCGAGCAGCTCTGCCTCCGTGGCGGCTGGCATCCGCTCACGCAACGAATTCATGGTAATGGCGCAGGCGTAATCGAAAAGTTCCGGCCCCGCCTTCATGCGCTCCTCCGGCGGCACCCTGCGGGCGCGCTCCAGCTTCTCCCAGAAGAGTGCGTCCGCCAGAACTTTGTATTCCGATTCCATAATCAGTCGCGCGAGAAACTACCGCAGTCCCGCCTCAGTCGTAATCAAAAATTACCGTCGCTGTGGTCACCCGCTTTCCCGACTCGATTGGCTGCGACGGGCCTCTGAGTTAGATTGTCGCGTTGGCTTGCGGCTCATGGCCAGGGTTGCGAAACGGTTTCGAATACCACCGCCTTCGCCAAGGCCCGCACCGCTTCGGCGCGAGTGACGGGCGTTTGCCGCCGCAGTTCAGGTTGCGCGGTGCTTGGAGCGCGCTCAACCACCGCCTTCCAATCGGTGGCGGCCATCGCCTTGTCCGGTTGGAAGAAAACACTGTCGGCATCCGCCCGCCAGACGCCGGCGAGGGTCATCAGTCCAGCCACTTCAAATGCCGGATGCTCCGGCGGCAGATCGTGATAGGGCCACAGCAGCACGCCGGGGCCGTTCGTGCCGCGCGCGAGCACGCGCTGAAGTTCGCGCACGCGACGCGCGTCGGCGGCGAGGGCGCGGGGCTGGAGATTGTCGCGGAGGCAGAGCCACGCGGCGGTCGCAC
>CAIPBN010000709.1 GCA_903863315.1 uncultured Verrucomicrobiota bacterium
GTCACAGGTGAGTTCGTGGATCATCGCGTTGGTGCTGCCATGGCCCTCGGAAAGCCAGGCGACCTTGCCGTCCGGGGTGAACTTGGCGAGGAAGATGTCGCGGCCGGCGGCATTTGTGAGCGCCACCCCGCCGAGGGTGCCTGCGCCACCCGTCATGCCACCCACGTAGGCGTTGCCAGCGGCGTCCACCGTGATGCCGTGCCCGCTGCCGCGGGCGTTACCCTCGGCGGTCCTGACCCACAGCAGCTTTCCCGCGCTGTCATAGCGGGCGCAGAACACATGCGCGCCACCGGCGGCCGTGACCTTTAAGTCACCAAATGCGCCGTCGCCCACGAGTGCCCCGGTCATCAGCACATGGTTGCCGGAGTCCACGGCGATTCCATGGCCGTAATCGTAGCCCTTGCCGCCGGCGGTGCGGACCCAGAGCAGCTTGCCGTCGGGATCATACTTCGCGATGAAGATGTCGTAGTCGCCCGCATTCGGCACCGCCACGCCGCTGAAGGTCGCATTTGTGCTTTGATGATGGCCGGTGACATAACAATTGCCGGCGGCGTCCGTCGCCACCCCGTAACCCCGGTCAATGCCGCTGCCACCCGCGCTGCGAGCCCAGAGGAACTTTCCATCGGGCGAACACTTCGCGAGGAAGAAATCCATGTCCCCCGCGCTCGTCAGCGTGTGTGCGCCGAATTGCGAGACGCCCACGAACTCGCCCGCGAGGAAGACGTTTCCGGCCGTGTCCACCGCGATGCAGCGGGTCTTGTCATGCCCCTTGCCGCCGGCCTGCACCGCCCAGGCAAAGTCCGGCGGTGTCTCCAGCGGAGCGGCCGCAGCCAGACTGCATTCCAGCGCGAGCGCGGTGAGGGAAACGGTCAACAGCTTCAACCAAGTGGCGGCAGACATGGCGCGTTGGACGCGCGGGCTGTGGCCCCGGCTTCAAGCGCGCCTTTACAATTCAGTCCGCTTCGCAAACATTGCGTCACTTTCTCCGGGCAACCGGGAGCGGATGAAATCCAACAGCACGACAACTCAAGAGCCCCACCAAGTCTGCGACTTGTGTGGCAGCGGACAGCACCAGGTCTTTTCCACCAAGGGACGCGGCGGCTCAAAATTGACGACCGTCATCTGCAATGAGTGCGGGATGGTCTATACGAACCCGCGCCCGACCGAGCGGGAGAACTCCGAGTTCTACCACAAGAACTACTGGGGCGCTTACAAGAACCAGTCCATGCCGGACGAGCGGTTCTTCCAGCGGCGGTTGCCGAAGATCCGCCCGATGCTCACACAGCTCCGGCCTTACCTGAAGCCCGGGGTGCGGGTGCTGGAAATCGGCTGCAGCGTCGGCGCGCTGCTGTGGAGCATGAAGGAAGTCGTTGGCTCCACCGGACAGTTCACCGGCATCGAGCCGCATGGCGGTCACGCGCAGTTCGCCCGCGAGAAGAAGGGGCTCGATGTCCATAACGGCCTGTTGGAGGAGGTTTCCCACAAGCTGAAGCCGGGCAGCTTCGATCTTGTGGTGATGAACCATGTGCTCGAGCACACTGTGAGTCCCACCGCGACGCTCCTCACCATCAAGAAGCTGCTCAAGCCGCACGGGCTTTACGTGGTCGAGGTGCCGAATGCCGAGGCACCCGGATCGCGGCTCTCGCACTTTTTCCACGTGGCGCACCACTACTGCTTCTCCCCGCGCACCCTGCAGCGGCTGGCGCAGAAGACCGGCTTCAAGGTCAAGCGCGTGGACGAGCTGGAGGGCGATCTGCCCAAGACCCGGCTCAATGCGGTGTTCGAGAAGCCCGTTGCTGCCGAGGTGGACGTGCCGACGAAGTTCATCCGGGATGATCCCAACGAGCGCGCCGAGGCGCTGCGGCGTTACGAGCGCTGGTATTGGCTGACGGCGGCGAGTTTCCGGAAGAAGATCACGCACTGGCGGCGGCAGCGGGCGTAGTGGCCATTTCCACTTGCTTCAGCGCCAGTTCGCGAAGACGTCGGACAGTCACCGGACTCCCTGCATGACAGGACCGCAGGCTCCGATGCGGTTGTGTCTGTGCAAACTTCTTTCAAACAATTTGCCGCTCCGGCCATCTTAATACCCATGCGACACTGGTTTATCCTGCTGACCGTCATTGGGCTCCTGCCGTGCCTTACCCCGCGCGAGTTGCGGGCGGCTCCAGCGGCCACGCAGGTTGCGCTTCAACTCGGCAGCGACTCCGCGAGGGCAGGGGATACCGTGCTGGCCGGCTTGCGCATGACGATGAACCCGCCGTGGCACGTTTACTGGCGCAACCCTGGTGTGGGCTTCCCCCCCGCCATCCAATGGGATCTTCCGGCAGGAGTGACGGCCGGTGAAATCCAATGGCCAGTGCCCCACAAGTTCATCACGAACAGCTTCACCACCTACGAATACGCGAAGGAGGTGATCCTGTTGATTCCGCTGAAGCTCGCAGCGGATCTCGCAAAGGGCAGCCACACCCTCACGGCGAAAGTTTCCTGGCTGGAATGTGTCACTGGTGGCCAGTGCGTGCCGCAAAAGACAACCGTGACGGCCAGCCTGAACGTGGGCGAAGCGACCAAGCCTTCGACCGTTGCTGCCCAGCTTGCCGCCGTGCAGAAAAACCTGCCCGTCGTGAAGCCGGACCTCGCCGCCACCGCCCGATGGGAGAAGCCGGCAGGCGGCGAAACTCGCGCCTTGCTGATCGAGTGGCCCACGACGGCGAAGCATCCGGATTTCTTTCCCTTCATCGCTGAAACTTTCGAGGTGGAAGGTCCGACGACTGTGGTCAGCCAGACCGGTGGCAAGGTGGTGCTGCGCAAGCAGGTCAAAAAGACCGAAGGCGACTGGCCCAAACAAGTGCTTGGCCTGCTTGTAGAAGTGTCCGAAACCGGCCCCTCCATCGGCTACGAGGTCAATCTGCTCGTCAACGATGCCGGCGTCGCCGCCGCGTCCTCCACCGGCACACCCGTTCCGGCGGCGGCTGCGTCTCCTGCTGCCGCGGAAATCACCTCCTTCAGCCACGCCCTGCTCCTGGCGTTCCTCGGCGGCCTCATTCTGAACATCATGCCCTGCGTGCTGCCGGTGATTGCGCTTAAAATTTTTGGTTTCGTGAACCAGGCGAAGGAATCGCCGGCGCGGGTGCGGATGCTCGGGCTGGTCTATTGCCTCGGGGTGCTGGTGTCCTTCGTCTTGCTGGCGGGCGTCGTGATTGCGGTGCAGCAGGCGGGCAAGAACGCGAGCTGGGGCATGCAATTCCAGAATCCGATCTTCCTCGTGAGCATGGTCACGCTGGTCACGCTCGTGGCGTTGAACTTGTTCGGGCTGTTTGAAGTTTCCCTGGGCAGCGGGGCCATGACTTCCGCCAGCGAACTGGCCGGCAAGGAAGGCCCGACCGGCGCGTTCTTCAACGGCATCCTAGCCACCGCGCTCGCCACGCCCTGCACCGCGCCGCTGCTCGCCCCCGCGCTGGGCTTTGCGTTCGCGCAGCCGCCGGTGCTCATCCTGGTGCTGTTTCTCGCCATCGGTGCGGGGCTGGCGCTGCCTTACCTGCTGCTGACCTTCCAGCCCGCGTGGCTGCGGTTCCTGCCCAAGCCCGGCAACTGGATGACCCACTTCAAGCACGCCATGGGCTTTCCCATGCTCGCCACCGCCATCTGGCTGCTGTGGGTTTCCACCAGAATCTTCGGCCGCGACGGCGCGCTCTGGCTGGGCTTGTTCCTCGTCGTGCTGTCGCTGGCGGTCTGGATTTGGGGCGAGTTCGTGCAGCGCGGGGGCGATCGGCGCGGGCTGGCGATGGGCCTAAGTTTGCTCCTCGTGGCCGGTGCTTATGGCTATGCGCTCGAAGGTCAGTTGCACTGGCGCAACCCCGCGCCACCTGCCGATGCCGGCAGCGTGACCAAGTCCAGCCCCGACGGCATCGATTGGCAGCCGTGGAGCCTGGATGCAGTGGCCAAAGCCCGCGCCGAGGGGCGTCCTGTGCTCGTGGACTTCACGGCGGACTGGTGCTTCACCTGCAAGGCCAACCTCAAGAGCAGCCTCGAAATTCCGGAAACGCGGAAGAAACTCAAAGAGGTGAATGCCGTGGCTCTGCTGGCGGACAACACGCTCGAAACCCCCGCCATCATCAGCGAGTTGAAGAAGTTCGGTCGCGCGGGTGTGCCCATGGTGCTGGTCTATCCCCGCGACCCGAAGGCGGAGCCGCTGCTGCTGCCGACACTGCTCACGCCCGGCATCGTGTTGGAGGCGTTGGACAAGGCGGCGAAGTGATTTGTCGTTCGGGGGTGGTAGAGGACCCAACCACGCACCGCCCTAGCCTAGCCCAGCCGGGCAAGCGAGGACGCTTGCGGCACGGCCGGCCGGAGGCCGGCGCTACGTAGCGCTCTCGTTCCCGCCCCCTTGGCTTCGCAGGGTGCTTGCTGAATTGGCGCGTTTGATTAGCCTCGGGCCAATTCACCATGCCACGCATCCTGATTGTTGAGTGCAAACAAGAGGTCTCCACCTTCAACCCCGTGTTGAGCGGATACGATGACTTCACCATCCGCCGGGGCGACGAAGTCCTCCAATACCATCGCCGCGTGCGCAGCGAAGTAGGCGGGGCCTTGAGCGTGTTCGACGCCGCTCCCGGGGTGGAGCTGGTGCCCGCCTACAGCGCGCACTTCATCACTTCCGGCGGGACGCTCGCGGACACCGCTTTCCAGCGCATCGCCCGCGAGCTGCTCGCCAGCGTGCAGGCGGCTCCGAAAGTGGATGGCGTTTACTTCTCGCTGCACGGGGCGATGGCCACGGAGAGCGAGGGCGATCCAGAAGGCTACTTGCTGGCAGAGACGCGGAAAATTGTTGGCGAGCGCGTGCCCATCATCATCTCACTGGACCTGCACGGCATCCTCACCGACCGGATGCTGGAGCACAGCGACGCGGCGGTGGCGTTTCACACGTATCCGCATGTGGACTTCTTCGGCACCGGGGCGCGGGCGGCGCGGCTGCTCTTGCGCATCGTGGCGGGGGAAGTTCGGCCGGTGACAGCCAAGGTCACAGTGCCCGCACTGGTGCGCGGCGACGAACTGATCACTGAGACCGGTTCCATCCGGCACGCGGTGAATCTGGCGAAGGAGATTGAGCAAACCCCCGGTGGCTTGTCGGCCGCGATGATGTGGGGCAATCCCTTTACGGATGTGCCGGCGCTCGCCTCGAACAGTTTCGTGGTCACGGACAACGACCCTGCCCGGGCTGAGCGCGAGGCGGTGCGTATCGCCAACCTGTTCTGGGAGCATCACCAGAAAATGCAGGTGCCGCTGACAAGTCTCGCCGATGCCGCCCGCATCACGAAGGAGAGCCAGTCAGGCACCGTGGTGCTGGTGGATGCGGCGGATGCGACGAGTTCCGGCGCGTCCGGCGACAGCAATGCCATTCTGCGTGCGCTGGTGGAGGCGGGTTATCAAGGCACCGCGCTTATCCCGGTGGTGGACCCGGCAGCGGTGGCGGCCGCCTTTGCCGCTGGGATTGGCCAGACCGTGCGGATCACTGTTGGTGGGGCGCTGGATTCGGCGCGGTTCACCCCACTGCCCATCGAAGGCCGGGTGCGGCTGCTGTCGGACGGCTGGTTTCGCAGCGAGACGACGAGCGAGCTCTGGCAGGCGGGACGCACGGCCGTGGTTGAGGCGGGGGGCTTCACGCTCATTCTCACCAGCCGCGCTGTCAGCCTGTATGACCGCGCGCTGTTCCTCGCGCACGGCTGCGATCCGAAGCACTTCGGCGCGGTGGTGGTGAAGTCGCCGCATTGCGAGCCGCACATGTTCAAGGCGTGGGCCGCGCGCTACGTGGATGTCGATGCGCCGGGCTCCACCAGCGCGAATCTCCGCAGCCTCGGTCACACGCGGTGCGTGCGGCCGGTGTTTCCGCTGGATGCGGGGGTGAAGTTTGTCCCGCAGCCACGGCTGTTTCAGCGCGCGGGCTGAAGTCGCTTTGGATGGCGAACGACTTTTGTTCCAGCCTATGCGCCAGCTTGTCATCCTGCTGTTTTCCTGGTTGGTCCTTGGCCCGGCCCCGATCAGCGCCCAGTCGATCTTTGGCGGCGATGGCGTGTTCATCCGCCTGCAGCTCGTCGAGCCGGCGGGGGCGACGTGGCATGTCGCGCTGGGTGGCTACATCCACAATCCGCCTTGGTATCTCAAGGCGGCGACGCTGCCGGAGGGGGCGGCGAAGGATCGCACGAAAGCCCTGCCTGCGGGCGTTTTCACCGAGTGGTTCGATCTCAGGGCGCACAATGGCAAGGCCCTGCACGGCCGACTCAACCGCGCGGGCGGCGTGGCGGAGTTTCCCAATGTCACCGCGAACTTTGTCTGCCAGCCACCCGCCACCCGGTGCAAGGTCATCATCGAACTGGCCACGGCCGCGGATGCGAAGCGGGTCGTCAAACGCTTCGAGGAAACCTTTGCCGGCACACTGACGAGCTTTCTTGTCTCGCCCGATTTGGTGAAGGACAAGGACAGCTTGGAAACCGCCGCGCAGATGTCCGCCCGCCGGCTGGACTGGGCACGCACGGCGACGGGAGGACAGCGCGTTTCCCCCAAGGAGATCATCGTGCAAACCGGCTTCTGGGGTCCGCAGCGCGCCGAGCTGAACGCGCAGGAGGCCGAGGTGCTCTGGCTGCTCGGCTTCAACGTGGTTGGCAATCAAGCGGCGGAAACCCGGGAGCGATTTCCGTTCCGGCAGCCGGGGCACACTCATCATGTGCAGTTCGGACCCGAGGCCACGCGCGAGCAGATCGAGGCGCTGATGCAGAAGCAGGGGGCCGCGCAGAAACACCCGATGGAGAGCGGAGTGCCGTTCAACTTCGCGGACGAAATCTGCGCCCGGCCGGGCATTGGCACCAACGCACAGGCGCTGGCCCACTTTCGCGCCTGGCTGCCAGCGCGCGGCATCCCTGCCAAAGACTTGGGTGTCGCGCGTTTGGATGAGGTGCTGCCCATCGAGACGCCGACCGATTTGCGCGCCCGGGAACAGGTGAATGGACCGGCTGCCCGGCGCATTTTTTATTACACATCACGCTTCCGGCAGATTGCGGGCACGCAGCGCGTGAAGTGGCATACCGAGGCGTATCACCGGCATTTTCCCGGCGGCGGCATCACGTCCACGCTCGTGGCGGATCATCCGTATTTCAGCGGCACCGGGCTGGGCATGGGCATGGTGCCGAACATGGCGTGGGGCGGCGCGCCGCTGGCACTGGACTGGTTTGATCTCGCGCGGGAGCGGGCCGTGGACCTGGCGGGCATTGAGGACTGGATGGGCCTGCAGTTCATGTATGGGCCAAACTACACCTGGGAGGGCTTTCAACTGATGGGCTTCCAGGCCGCGATGTTTCGTAGCGGCAGCCGAGGCGCGCAGCCCATCATCTCGTGGATCACGCCCAGCGATGAAACCAACCTCCGTCTCAAATCCGCGTCGGCGCTCGCGCAGGGGGCGAAGCATTTCTTTTACTGGACTTACGGTCCGACGGCGACGGCCACGGAAAATTACTGGTCGGATTTGCGCGGGGCCTATGACGGGGTGGCGGCCATGACGCGTCAGCTCGCCGCCGCCGAGCATATCCTTGCGCCGGGCCGGTTGCGGCCGACGCGGCTGGCGGTGCTTTACAGCGTGTCGTCGGATCTGTGGCAGCCGTTCGGCTACGTGCAAATGCTGGAGCGTCGGGCCACCTATCTGAACCTCACGCACCAGCAGTTCGGCGTGGATTTCGTGACGGAGGAGGACGTTGAAGCGGGCCGGCTGGCCGACTACGACGTGCTTTACGCAACGGACCCGTGCCTCACGGCGAAGTCCATGGCGACGATCGAGAAATGGGTTGAGGCTGGCGGTCAACTGTATGGGGCGTGCGCAGCCGGCAGCCGCAATGAGTTCAATGAGGAAGTGCCGGGTTTGAGCCGCGTGTTTGGCATCGCTTCCAAGCTTACCGTGAAAACTCAGGATGCTGAATACCGCGTGCGTGGCCGCCTCAATGCCCTGAGTTATGTGGATCGCATCCGCTGCGAGGCCGGGCCGGGTGTGGAGGCGGTGGAGTTTGGCGCCGTGGGTTGCAAGATCGGGGTCACTGCGGCGGGAGCCATGGTCGCCGGGAAGTTTCAGGACGGCGCGCCGGCGGTGTTGACGCACCGCTTCGGGCGGGGCCGGACGGTGTATGTGGCGGGCACGCCGGGGGTGGCGAGTGTGAAGGACGCGCGCTTTGTGCCGCAGGAGTTGAAGGAAGTCTGGCCCGAAGCCCAGCGGCAGCTCATCACCGGTCTGGTGCGGTCAGCCACCGCGCCACGAATGGTGGAGCTATCCCACGCGGTGGTGGAGGCTGGGGTTTACGACGCGCCGAGGGGCACGGCACTGGTGCTGGCCAACTTCACCTATCAACCCATCAAGGAACTCCGCGTGCGGCTTGCCGTGGAAAAATTGCCCAAGACAGTCCGGTCAGTGACGCAGGGCGAGGTGCATTTCAAACCCGCCAAGCTGGAAGGTTCAGCACTGCGAGGAAACGGTCAGGGCATCGAATTCGTTTTGCCGCTCGGGATCAACGACATCGTGCTGGTGGAGTAAACCCAGCCTTGCGGTTTAATCGTTCCCAAGTGGGTTGCGGTCAGTTCGCGGATACGGTGCGGGGATTCCAACGCAGGTTTCTACCCTGAGTGTAGCCCGCCCCGGGATTATACCAAAAGTTTGTGTCGTTCCGATCGATCAAATCAACTCGGCCGTCGGCAAATCCCACTTGAGCACGGCCATTGTGGCGATAGACACGAACGGTGCGATTGGGCGTGTTCGCGGGGTTGGCCGCCTGACTCCACCAGTCGTTCGGGTTCATAAAGAGCGCCCAAATCATGTAATAATCAGCAATCATCAATGTGTTTTGTGGATTCATTGGACCCTCACTCAACGAAGGCGATGGATTGGGTGAGGTGACACCACCCTGTCCACCGCCGATATCAACGCTATAACCGTAGTGCGGAATATCCGTGCCGGCCGGCCAAGGCACACCTCCGCTTGACGGTCCGGGGGAGGCTGGAACGAGCCCA
>CAIPBN010000710.1 GCA_903863315.1 uncultured Verrucomicrobiota bacterium
CGCGGCCATCCACGAAGTCGAACTTCACCGCGCCAGCGTCCAGCAGCGTGTAGTTCACGAACCGCGTCTCCGTGCCGACCTCGTATTTGAGGCTGTAGCGCGGCGTTTGGTTCGTGAAGCCCGTGATGCGCGCGCCACGCAAGGCCTGCAACGCCTCACGCACGCCGCCCGCGCGCGGTTGCGGGTCCACCTGGCCGTCGCGCTCGACGACTTCGCCGTGAAAGCCGCCGTTCACGTAGGGATACTTGAGCGACGCGTGGTAGTGATAGCCCAGCGCGGGCGTGCTGTGGCCGTTGAACGCGTCGAGTTGCGCGGGCGCGGAACCGTCCGGCTCGGTGAGGCCGAAAATCGCGTAGCCATCCAGCGCGTAGGCAATGGGTTTGTCTTTGCCCAGCACGGACTGCAAGTGCAGCGGCGCAGCATGGTAGTGGTAATCATCCGCGCGACCGCAGTGGCCGCCCCATTGGTCCAGCTCGCCAATCTCCTGCGAAACTTCGCCGCGATTGTTCTGCGGGTTGAAGATGGGAATGCCATTCGCCGCCAACGCAATCGCGCCCCGCAGGAAGCGGTTCTTGATGGAAGCCGGCGACTTCGCGGGCACCGGATGCAGCGGGATGCGCCACGCGTTCGCGCCCGTGTAAGGCTGCGGCAAGGGCACCTGCTGCTGCCACGCGGTGATGCCCACCATCATGTTATGCGCTGGCATCCCGTCCGACTCGACGTGGAGAAACTGCCCGTCCGCGCGAACGCTGACCCTGGGCGCGAACGCCTGAAACGCTGCGGCCTGCGGCGGCAAGCCGGCGGGCGCGGGCGATTTCACTGTCCGCGTGGCCTGCGCCAACAGCATGGTGTCCCAGCGCAGGTGCGCGCCTCGCAGCGCGATGGTTTCCGAGGGGCGGATGCGGAAGGCGTAGTGCGGCGCTTCCGCGTCATGCGCGGCGTCGCCGACGAGGTGGGCGTGGGCTGAAGGCACAGCCAGGGTCAGCGACAGCCCGGCCAGCAGGGCGAGACATGGAAAGTTCATGGCGGGAAAGTAGTTGGCTCACTTGAACGGCGCACCGGAAATGTCCAGGTCGGGCTTGGTGTTCCAGCGTTTGGTCATACTTGGTGCCAGATGCCCAAACTTGGATGGCTTCAGGCGGTTCAAGGAACGCGCGGCCTATTCCACTCCTGTATCTTCATCCGCGTGGCGGGCGTAATAGCGTGCCCTTTCCTCCGGCGACATACGCTCAATCGCCTGTGTCTCCCGATGTCCTCCTGCGCATCACCAACAGCGGTGAGCCCATTCCGGCAGCCGAGCGCGAGAAGATGTTCCACCGCTTCCACCGTGGCGCGGCGCGCCAACAGAAGATCGATGGAGTCGGCCTCGGCCTGAGCCTCTCGCGCGAAATTGTTCGTGCGCACGGCGGTGAACTGATCCTGGAGCAAAGCACGGATGCGGGAACTACCTTCGCCGTGAGGCTGCCGCTGGCTTAATCGACCCCGATTGGCCAGCAAGGCTGACCGGCAATTTCACCCCTCGGCGCGGCGACCTATTTCAAAACCGGCGCGACCTTTGCCCCTGCAGCTTCCACCGCCTTGTGTGCTCGCTCCTGGAGGAAGCGCGCGTAGGTTTTGTCCAGGCCCGGCGTGACGAACGCGTTGCCCACCACGCTTTCGCCGTAGAGCACTTCAAACCACACGCACGCGCCCAGATACTCGCCGGCCGTGTTTGCGTGGTGGCCGTCCATGCCGAGCGATTC
>CAIPBN010000711.1 GCA_903863315.1 uncultured Verrucomicrobiota bacterium
AGCTCGAGATCGACCGGTTGCGGCGAGAAGTCACGAAGCTCAAGGCGGAGCGCGACATCCTAAAAAAGGCCGCAGCCTACTTCGCGAGGGAGTCGACATGAAGTTCGGCTTTATCGCGAAGCACCGTTCGATCTGGCCGGTGGCATGGCTGTGCGAAGCACTGGGTGTCTCCCGTTCGGGATTCCACGCCTGGCTCGAACGCGGGCCAAGTGAGCGCGCCCGAACCGACGAAGCGCTGATGTCGACGATCCGATCGAGCTTCGTGACCAGCGCGCGAACGTATGGCGCCCGCCGGGTCTGGCGGGATGTGCTGGAGACCGGCGTATCGTGCGGCCTGCACAGGATCGAGCGGCTGATGCGCGCCAATGCCCTTCGGGCTCGGCCTCGGCGGCGGGCCCTCCCCAAGGACGATGGCGAGCGATCAAACGCCGCCATCGCGCCGAACGTGCTCGACCGGCAGTTCACGGCCGATCAGCCCAATCGTAAATGGATCGCCGACTTCACCTATGTCTGGACGACTGAAGGTTGGCTCTACGTTGCGGCGGTCATCGATCTTTTCTCGCGCCGGGTGGTCGGCTGGTCGATGAAGGCCGAGATGACGTCACAACTGGTCACGGACGCGCTAATGATGGCGATCTGGCGTCGCGGCAAACCCGATGCGCTGTTGCATCACTCCGATCGCGGCAGCCAATACAGCAGCGAACAGTTCCAACGGCTGATGGCCGACAACGGAGTCGACTGCTCGATGAGCCGGTCCGGCAATGTCTGGGATAACGCCGCCATGGAGAGCTTCTTCTCGTCGCTGAAGACCGAGCGGATCGGCCGCAAGGTCTATCGATCCAGAGACGCCGCGAGGGCCGACGTGTTCGATTACATCGAGAGATTCTACAACACGGTCCGCCGGCACTCGACGATCGGCTATCTCAGCCCGGTTGAGTTCGAACGGAAGGTAGGATTAGCTTAACTGCCCGTCCACGAAACCGGCAGCAGGCCAGGCGGCAGCTCTCGTGCACGAACTCATGGAAGCGCGAGATGAGCGCCGCCTTCGCGCTCTGCAAAAGCACCTCAACACTGTCAAACTGTTGATCGTCGACGAACTCGGCTACGTGCCGTTCACAGCGGTTGGCTCAGAGCTTCTCTTCGATGTCTTCAGCCAGCGCTACGAACGCGGCTCGACGCTGGTGACCAGCAATCTACCGTTCGATGAATGGACGAGCGTGTTCGGATCGGAACGGCTCACCGGCGCGCTCCTCGACCGCCTCACCCATCACGTTCATATCCTGGAGATGAACGGCGAAAGCTTCCGGCTCGCGACCAGCAAGAAGGCGCAACGCCGACAAACTCACGCGCCGCAAACCCACGCGCCGGAAAACCACGCGCCCAATGCTCCCACGAAGACAATCAGCCAAGGAGACGCCGAACCGTAACAAAATCGCCGCCGCACGCATCGAGCCGCGCTACGCTACGCTCCGCACGCCTCGATGCGTGCGACACCACAACTCACAAGGGCTCATGCAGCCCTTTTCTCTCAACCAGACTGGTACACTTTTACGCCGCCATCTGGCACAATTTGTCGCCGCCATTGACAG
>CAIPBN010000712.1 GCA_903863315.1 uncultured Verrucomicrobiota bacterium
CTCCGTCCGTTCTGCGCTGCCCTGTGCGGGCTGGCGCTTGCCACCCTGCCGCAGCTCCTGGATGCGCAAGAACGTCCGCGTGACGAACGGCCTCCCGAAGGCCAACGCCCTCCGCGAGGTGACTTCAAGCCGGACGAGCGCACTCGCGGAGAAGGCCGTCCACCTGAACCCCGCCGGGAAGAGCCTCGTCGTGAAGAGCCTCGTCGTGAAGAGCCCCGTCGTGAAGAGCCCCGCCGCGAGGAATTGCGGCGGGATCAAGCCCCGCGAGGCGAGTTTCGCCCGGGCGAACGTGGTGAGGTGCGCGGGGTGGATGGCCAGCGCGGCGGGGTGAATCCTCAGGACCTGTTTCACGACCTTAACGACCAGCAGCGCATGGCCTTGCGCGGCTTCTTCGAAACGAACCAGGATGTGATGCGAGAGACGGGCGAAAAGCTGGCGCGCCTGCGCCGCGAGATCGCGGAGTCCGCCGTGTCCGACAAGCCCAATGAGGAGCTCATCCGGGACAAGTCCATGGCCGTCGCCAAGCTGGAAGCTGATGTCACCCTGGCCCGCGCCCGGGCGTTTGCCCGGGTGCGGGATCAACTGCCCAAGGAGACCGTGGAACGCCTCCGCAAGATGATGGCCAATTTCGGACCTCGTCCCGGATTTCAACCGCAGGGGGGAGCTGATGTCCGTCGCGAGGGGGGCGATGTCCGCCGGCCCGCTGAGGGAGATTTCCGCCGTCCTGACGCGCCCCGCGATGGCGTTCAGGTCCGCCGCCCCGGTGAAGGGGATCGCGGTCCTCGCCCGGATGGGGATCGGGGACCACGTCCAGACGGCGATCGTGGTCCTCGCCCGGACGGGGACCGTGGGCCCCGAGTGGATGGCGACCGTGGACCTCGCCCGGAGGGAGATCGCGGCCCGCAGCCGGGTGGTGAGCGAGGCCGTAAGCCGGTCGAAGACCGCCGCCCGGAAGCCCCTCGACGCCCGCCGGCGGATCAGTAACCAACTGGCGGCGATTCCGTCTCTGGCAAAGCCACCGCGTATCTGGCGGTGGCTTTGCGTTTTGCTTTGGTCTCATGATTCGCCATAATCAACTCGATGGAACCCAGCGACGCTGAACTGATTGCCGCCGTCCGCAAAGGCGACGTGGCGCAGTTTGAGCCGCTCATCACCCGCTATCAGCCGAGGGTGTTCGCGACGGCCCGGCGCTACGCCCGGCGGGAGGACGAGGTGCAGGACATCGTCCAGGAAGTTTTCATCAAGGCCTTCCAGAAGCTGGACAGCTACCGGGCCGAGGCCCCGTTCGAGCACTGGCTTATGCGCCTGGCGGTGCGCACGTGTTACGACTTCCTCCGCTCTCACCAGCGCAATCGCGAAACCACCATCACCGAGCTGTCCGATCCGGAAGTGGACTGGCTGGAGCGTTTCGCCGCCGCCCCGGCCGGCAACGAGGAGGGCAGCAGCGCCGCCCGGGCCTTGATTGACCGGGTGCTGGAGCAGTTGAGCCCGGAGGCCCGGCTGGTCATCACGCTTCTGGAAATCGAGGACCGCTCCGTCAAGGAAATCGCCGAGCTCACCGGCTGGTCCGTGCCGCTGGTGAAGGTCCGCGCGTTCCGGGCGCGCGCGCAGATGAAGAAGATTTTGGAGACCATCACCCGCGAAAAGTTTTTGTAACTCCCACCTTCACGCCCTCGTCTGCCTTTGCAGTTATGGAACTGGAAACTCTCCACAAAAAACTGGTAGCCGTCGCCAAGGCCAGCCCGCCCAGCGACGCGGTGCCCTACGCTTTTGAGAAACGCATCATGGCGCGGCTGTCCGCGCAAACCGTGGTGGATGTGTGGGCGCTTTACGGCCGCTGGCTCTGGCGCGCGGTCACTCCCTGCTTCTCGGTGATGACCGGCCTGGCTATCTGGGTGCTGGCCACGATGCCGGCGGAGCCGGACAGCAATAACCTCGAACAGGCGCTGGAGAACACCATCCTTTCGAGCGACGACGTTGCGGGCGAGTGAGCGATGAACCCGTGGAAGTTCATTCTGGCCACGGTCCTGATTTACGGCACAGGTGTCGTGACGGGAGCGCTGGTGACCACGCTGGTTGAGCGGCCGCACAAGGCCGCCAAGCCGCCCCCCGCCCTCACTTACAGCCAGATTCAGCGCGCCGAGTTTCTCAACCACCTCGACAAGCAGCTCGCGCTCACCGCGGAGCAACGCGAGCACATCGGCCAGATCCTCCGTGAGAGCAACCAGCGCACGAAGCCTTACTGGGATCCAGTGGCGGCCAAGATGAAGGAGGAGGTCCGGACGGTCGGGGACAAGATCCGCGCCCAGCTCACGCCCGATCAGGTCAAAAAATATGACGTGGAACTGAAGCTCTCCCGGACGCCCAAGAAGCAGGACACCGACCGCAAGGAGAAGCGCCCGGCCTCCACCAACAGCCCGCCCGCCAAGGCCAAGCAAAAGCTGCAGTTCACTTCCGACCCGACCAGCACCAATGCTTCTGGCCTGGTCGCCCCGCCCGCCCCACCCAAGGCGATTGCCAAGGAATAATCCCGTCGGCGCGTTTCCGCCGTGCATCCAAAATGCCGGGCGGGGACAATCTGTTTGCGGCTCGACTGGGAATTTGGTGTCATCCAGCCGCAATCGAAGCAGCACCATGAGCACCTGGAGATACGTTCAGAACGGGCAGCCTTCCGCGCCGGTGGACACTGCGGCGTTGCAGGCCCTGCTCACCCAAGGCGTCGTCTCGCCGGACTCGTATGTGTGGAAAGAAGGCATGACCAACTGGCTGGCGGCCAAGAACCTGCCCGAGTTCGCGAACTGTCGCCCGCCGACGGTGCCACCAGTGCCGGCCGCCCCGCCCAAAACCGTTCCTCCTCCCACAGCGCCAGCGAATGACGCCGAGGACATCGAGAAGAACCGGGTGTTTGCGATTCTCGCCTATCTCTGGATTCTGTTTGTGGTCGGGCTGGTCGCCGCACCCAGTTCCAAGTTCGCCAAGTATCACTGCAACCAGGGCTTGGTGCTGTTCCTGGCCAGCCTCATCGCGCTGGTCGGCTGTCTGGTCATCGGATTCATCCCCTTCGTGAACTTCACACTCGTCCTGCTGGTGCCCGTGCTGTGGGTGGGCTGGCTCGCGTTGGTGGTGCTGGGCATCGTCAACGCCGCCGGTGGCCAGTGCCGCCCGCTGCCGGCCATCGGCCACTTCGACCTCATCAAGTAACTGTGCGCCTCAAAGTCAAAATCTGCGGTATCACCCGCCTGCCGGACGCCCTCGGCGCGGTCGAGGCCGGAGCGGATGCGCTGGGCTTCATGTTCTATGAGGGCAGCAAGCGCCACATCGCCCCGACGGCGGCGGCCAAGATCATCCGCGCACTCCCCCCATTTGTCGCCAAGGTCGGCGTGTTCGTGAACGCCAGCGCCGAGACGGTCCGGGCGGCGGTGGCCGAGTGCGGGCTCGACACACTGCAGTTCCACGGCGAGGAGACCGCCGGGTTTTGCGCCCAGTTTGCCCCGCTCAAGGTGGTAAAGGCCTTTCGCATCCAGAACGCCGCATCACTGCAGGTGCTGCCGGACTACGCGGTGGACGGCTGGTTGCTGGACAGCTATGTCCCCGGCCAGCGGGGCGGCACCGGGGAGCGGTTCAACTGGGAACTGGCGGCGCAGGCGAAGGAACTGGGCAGGCCCATCCTGCTGGCGGGCGGGCTGACGCCCGATAACATCGCCGACGCCATCCAGCAGGTCTGGCCTTACGGCGTGGATGTCTCCAGCGGCGTGGAGTCCGCCCCCGGGCAGAAGGATCTCGGACTCGTCCGCCAGTTTGTGGACATCGTGCGGCAGATGGAGCAGGACTTGCGCTGACCCCGGGCGTCCGCCGGGAAGCCTTCCGTCAAATCTGGAAGTCCGTCCGTCCCTTTTCCCGCTCCCGCTTGTCGAGCACCCGCACGTTGACTTCCTCGTAGATGACCAACGAGTGCGGCGGGACGCTGTGCATCAGGAACACGTTCGCCCCCACGGTGCTGTGCGCGCCGATCACCGTCTCGCCGCCCACGATGGTCGCCCCCGCGTAAATCGTGACGTGGTCCTCCACCGTCGGGTGGCGCTTCTGGCCCTTGAGCGTCTGGCCACCCGCCAGCGAACGCGCCACCAGGCCGACGCCTTGATACATCTTCACGTGGTTGCCGATGGTGCTGGTCTCGCCAATCACCGTGCCCGTGCAGTGGTCCACAAAGAAATGCGTGCCGATGCGCGCGCCCGGATGCAGGTCCATGCCGCTGCGGCTGTGCGCCCACTCCGTCATGATGCGCGGGATGAGCACGACGCCCTGCCGATACAATTCGTGCGCCATGCGTTGCACGGCGATGGCCTCGATGAACGGATAGGCCACGATGACCTCCTCCTTGCTCAAGGCCGCAGGATCGCCGTTGTAAGCCGCCTCCGCATCCGTTTGGAGGATCTCCCGCAGGCGCGGGAGGCTGCCAAGGAATTCCAGCGTCAACTGCCGCGCCTCCCCGCGGAGATCCTTTTTGTTCGAGTTGTCGCGCGGGCTGTAGGCAAGGCTCTTGAGCAGCTCGTCCTCCAGCCGCTCCTGCACCGTGTCCATGAGGATCGCGGTTTCCACCTTCAGCTCTGACGAGTGCATCGGCTTCTCCTCGAAGAACCCGGGAAAGAGCAGGCGCAGCAGATCGGTCGTGATGGCGGCGATGGCGGTCTTGGAGGGCAGGTTCTTGCCATCCAGATGGTTGATGCCGCCCACGCGCGCGTAGGAGGCCAGCAGTTGATCCGAGAGCTGCGTGACAGTGAGGCTCACGGGCGGAGTATCCGGAAGCTTGGGGGTGCTGGCAAGCGGTGCGCGACGCCGTTGGCCGAGGCCGCCTACTGCAAGGCCGCGCGCATCGCCGCGAACATGTCCTTCGCCCGGTCCTGCGTGACGGGTTGCTTGCCCTTCTCCTCCGCGTCCTCAATGAGCTCCTTGGGCAGCTCCTTGAGAAAGGGCGAGGGATGACAGGGCATCACCTGGCCATACTTCTTGCGCCCGCCGCAGTGTGAAATCATCAGCTCCCGCTTCGCGCGCGTGATGGCCACGTAGAACAGCCGACGCTCCTCATCCATCGTCCCCTCCACCTTCGACCGCGAGTGCGGCAGCAGGCCGTCCTCCAAGCCCACAACATAGACATGGGGATATTCGAGCCCCTTGCACGAGTGCATCGTAATGAGCGTTACGGCGTCGCCGGCCTCCTTCTCCTCCGCCCGGTCGGCGTCGAGCGTCATGTCCTCCAGAAACGTGTCCAAGCGGTCGGACGGCGGTTTGTTCGCGGCCTCGCCATCCATCTTGGCAATCAAGTCGCGCAGGTTGCGGATGCGGTTCTCCGCCTGCTCCACGTTCTTCTCGCCGCGCCGCAGTTCATTCCAGTAACCCGTGTCATTGAGGAATTTCTCCGACCATTCCTGCAAAGCAGTGGGATGCCCGAGAAGTGACTCGTCCGCGAGCTTTGCACGGGTTTCCTCAATGAAGCCAACGAACTCCTGAATCGCCTCGCGGGTGCGGGCTTGGAAGCTCGACTGCACGTCCGTGTGCCGCATCGCAGTGAAGACCGAGCAGTGCCGCTCCTGGCTCGCGCCGAGCAGGCGCTCCATCGTCACGTCGCTCAGGCCGCGCGCGGGGACGTTCGCGATGCGCAGCAGGCTCACGTCGTCGTGCGGGTTCAGGAACGTCTTCACATAGGCGAGGAAGTCTCGCACCTCACGCCGGTCGAAGAAACTCTGCCCGCCGATGAGGTGGTAGCGAATGCCCGCCTTGCGCAGCTCCATCTCGATGGGCCGAGACTGGAGATTCGTGCGGAAGAGAATCGCCTGGTCGCCCCACGGCACCCGCTGCGTCATGCGCTTGAACTCGATAGTTTCGGCCACCGTGCGTGCCTCGGTGTCGTCGGTGTCGAAGGCGTGCAGGAGGATTTTCGCGCCCTGCCCGTTCTGCGACCACAAATTCTTCCCGCGCCGCCGGGCGTTGTTCTTGATGACCGCGTTGGCGGCCTGGAGAATCGTGTTCGTCGAGCGGTAGTTCTGCTCCAGCTTCACGACCTTTACCTCGGGGAAATGCTTTTCCAGATCGAGTAGGTTGGCGACCTCCGCGCCGCGCCAGCCGTAGATGGACTGGTCATCGTCGCCGACGACGCAGAGGTTGCGGTGCTTAAGCGTGAGCGCGTGGACGAGCTGGAACTGTGCGGCGTTCGTGTCCTGATACTCGTCCACCATCACGTAGCGGAAGCGTGCGCGGCAGGCGTCGAGCGCCTCGGGATGCTCGTTAAAGAGCCGGAGCGTGAGCAGGATGAGGTCGTCGAAATCCACCGCGTTGCAGGCCTTGAGCGCGGACTCGTATTTCTTGCGAACATGCTCGGCGAGCGCGGAGACGTTGGGGTCTTTGAAGGCCGCCTCGGCCGCCGCGCCGCCGTTCTTGAACTTGCTCAACAGCGTGAGCACGGCGCGCGGGTCGGTCTGCTCGCCCTTGGCGGAGACGTTGGCGAGGATTTTCTTGATCGCCCCGAGCTGCTCCGCCTCGTCGTAGATGACGAAGTTCTTCTTGTAACCGAGCAGTTCGATGTGCTGCCTCAGGATGCGCACACACAGCGAGTGGAACGTGGAGACGGTGGGGCGCGAGGGCTTCTCATCGTCGGAACTGCGGCGCTTGGGCAGGAGCTGGTTCACCCGCTCCAGCATCTCGCGCGCAGCCTTGTTCGTGAACGTGACGGCGAGAATGTTTTCCGGCGCAATGCCGCGCTGGACCATGTGCGCGATGCGGAACGTGATGACGCGCGTCTTGCCCGTGCCCGCCCCGGCGAGGATGAGCACCGGCCCGCGCACCGTCTCGACGGCATCTCGTTGCTCGGGATTTAGCGTGTCTAGGTTCAGCATCGGCGCGCGGAGTGTAGGAAGGAGCGAAGTGAAGGCAAGCGTGAGGAAGGCGGGGACGCCTGCCGCCACGGCTCAACTTTCCGCTTCGCCTGGCGGGGTCGATTGCTATGCTCCGAGCATCAACCTTAGCCCCGTGCTGTCTATGCGTGCGTCGTTGCTTGCTCTCTCGTTGTTCTTCGCTCTCTCGCTTAACGCCCTCGCCGCGCTGCCCATCGTCAGCGAAGTGGAATGGCAGCCGTTCGTCGCGCAGGTGCGGCGGCTCGTCGAGGCCACGGACTATCTCGGCGCGCCGTTCAGCGCGACGGACAAGTCGGCGCTGAACGCGGCCATGGAGGCGCCCGATCACAAGGCCGCCGTGGGGAAGCTCCAGGAAATCCTCGACCGCTACGCGCTCTTCGGCGTCCACATCAACCCCGAGATGCGCGTGAAGGTCGCGCAGGGCGACGCGAAGCCCGAGTTGATACAGGACGGCTGGCGACAGTTCCTCGTGAAGGTCGCGAACGAATCCGGCACCACCGCGCCGCTCGCCGCCGTAAGCCCCAACGCCCAGTCCGTCCACAATGTCCGCGCGGCCACGACGCCTTCCGACAAGCTCCGCCGCAAGCAGGGCGAGCCGCCCACGCTCAAGGTCGCCGACCTCTGGCTCGACCTCCGCACCTACGACGCCCAACCGCTACGCCCCACGCTCTCCGGCCTCACGGTCGAGTATCGCATCGTGCAGCTCTACAGCCGCGACGCCGGCAAGCGCGAGGCGAAGATTGGCTTCAACGTCGGCCAAGGCACTCAGGACATTGGCTTTCGCAACGAGGTGGACTTGCTCTTCACCTGCCTGCCCGCACCGGAGATCACCCTCGGCGTGAAGGACGAAAACAACAAGCCGTGCACCGCCGGCTTCGTCATCCGCGACGCGCAGGGCCGCGTGTATCCATCGCAGGCCAAGCGCCTCGCACCGGACTTCGCCTTCCACCCGCAGGTCTATCGCATGGATGGCGAAAAGATTCGGCTGCCGGAGGGCGACTACACCATCGAGTTCGACCGCGGCCCGGAGTCGGTGCTCCAGCGGCGCAAGGTCACGGTGACGAAGGCGACAAAGCGCCTCGACTTCAAGGTTGAGCGATGGATTGACCCGCTGAAGTTCGGTTACGTCTCCGGCGACCACCACATCCACGCCGCCGGCTGCGCGCACTACACGAACCCGACCGAGGGCGTCCACGCGGACGACATGGTGCGGCACATCTTGGGCGAGGACTTGAAGGTCGGTGCGAACCTCACGTGGGGTCCGTGCTTCGACTACCAAAAGCAGTTCTTCACCGGCAAGGACGACAAGGTTTCGCTGCATCCCTACGTGCTGCGCTACGACATCGAGGTCTCCGGCTTCGGCTCGCACCAGAGCGGGCACCTATGCCTGTTGCGGCTCAAGGACCAGATGTATCCCGGCGGCGACTCGAAGAATCACTGGCCCACGCTGGGCCTGAACACATTGCGCTGGGCGAAGAAGCAGGGCGCGCTCGTCGGCCCCGCGCACAGCGGCTGGGGCCTGACCCTCCCGACCGCCGACCTGCCCAGCTACGACCTACCGCCCTTCAACGGCATCGGCGCGAACGAATACATCATGAACGTCACGCACACCGTCCCCGGCCCGGACAAGAAGCCCGTGCCGGCGGTGGACTTCCTCAGCATGGTGGACACGCCCTACGCGTGGGAGCTGAACATCTGGTATCACACGCTCAACGTCGGCTTCCGCACGCGCATCAGCGGCGAGACGGACTTCCCCTGCATCTACGGAGAGAAGGTTGGGCTGGGCCGCAGCTACGTGAAACTGCCGGCGAAATGGACTTACGAGGACTGGTGCGAGGGTATTCGCGTGGGGAACAATTATGTCAGTGATGGGAAGAGCCACATCATGGATTTCCGTATCGCCAGGGAGACGGCCAAGACCGTCATTGGCAATGGTCTGGTTCCGCCACTCAATGGAGTAAGCCAGCCACAGGTTGAGTTGGGAGTGAAGGATAGCAAACTCGAGTTGGTCACTCCGGGGGCGGTGAAAATCACCGCCCGCGTTGCCGCCCGCCTCAACGACCAGCCTGATCTCGCCATGAAGAACCGCCCTTACTCCCAGAAGCCCTACTGGGACATCGAGCGCGCCCGCATCGGCGAATCGCGCGAGGTGCCGGTGGAACTCATCATCAACGGTCAGGTCGCTGACACCAAGCGCATCGTCGCCGACGGCACGCAGGTCACGCTTATCTTTGAACGGCGAATTGAGCGCAGCAGTTGGGTCGCGTTGCGCATCCTGCCCAGCAGCCACACAAACCCCATCTGGGTGATGGTGGGCGACCAGCCCGTGCGCGCCTCCAAACGCAGCGCCGAGTGGTGCGCCAAGGCGCTCGAACTTTGCTGGCAGCAGAAAGAGCGCACCTACGCCGCCGAGGAGAAGCCGCAAGCCCGGCAGGATTACGAGCACGCCCGGCAGGTGTATCGCAAGCTGCTGGCTGAGTCGCCGGTGGACTGAGGTGAAGCGGCTCCAGTGCCGTGCCGGCGGCTTCCAGCCGCCTTGTTGCGGGTGGAGCGCACGGAAACGCCTCGTCCTGCTGTGCCTAACGGACGGCGGCTGCAAGCCGCCGGCACGGGTTCAGAGGCGGTCGCACTTACTGGCCGGGCCTCGCGTTGCGCTGCTCACACTGGGTCGCTAGATTTCCGCCATGAAGTCCCGTGTTGGTTGTCTTCTCCTCGCTGTTTGCCTCATCGCGCTTTCGCTGCCCGCCGCGTCCGCGCTGCGCCCGAACATTCTGCTCATCCTCGCCGACGACCTCGGCTTCTCCGACCTCGGCTGCTACGGCTCCAGCATCGCCACACCGAACTTGGACCGGCTCGCGGCGGGCGGGCTGCGCTTCACGCAGTTCTACAACGCCGCCCGCTGCTGTCCCACGCGCGCGGCGCTGCTCACGGGGCTTTACCCACACCAAGCCGGCGTCGGGCACATGCTCCAGCCGTGGCGTCCGCCCAGCTACGGCAGCGGAATTGGCGAGAACACCGCGACCATCGCGGAACTGCTGCGCGACAGCGGCTATCGCACCTACCACGTCGGCAAATGGCACGTTGGTGGACTCGGCGGCGGCGGAGCGAAGGCGAAGGCCGACACGCGCAACCACCCTATGAACCGCGGCTTCGACCGCGCCTACGGCTCCGGCGGAGGTGGAAATTACTTCGCGCTGCAACCGCTCTACCTCGACCGCGAGCACATCAAGCCCGGCGAAGACTTCTACGCCACCGACGCCTTCACGGACTACGCGGTGAAGTTCCTTGAAGAGCACGGGCGTGACGCGAAGACGAAGCCCTTCTTCCTGCACCTCTGCTACACCGCGCCGCACTTCCCGCTCCACGCCAAGCCGGCGGACATCGCGAAGTATCGTGGCAAGTTCGCGCACGGCTGGGACGTTGAGCGCGAGCGGCGCTTCGCGAAACAGAAGGAACTCGGCCTCTTCCCGAGCAATGCCCAGATCTCGCCCCGCGCACCCGAGGCGAAAGCGTGGAAGGATTTGCCCGCCGCCGCGCGCGACGACTGGGACCTGCGCATGGCCATCTATGCCGGGATGATTGACTGCATGGACCAAGGCATCGGGCGCGTGCTCGACGCGGTGAAGAAGCTGGGCGAGGAGCAAAACACGCTCGTGCTATTCCTCTCCGACAACGGCGCAAGCGCGGAGTTCCTCGATTCCTGGCCCAACCCAGGACGAGGCCACAAGCCCGGCAGCGAGGCCGGCACGCGCGAGTCGCACAAGTGCCTCGAAGTCGGCTGGGCCAACGCGGCGAACACGCCGTTCCGCGAGCACAAGATGTGGAACCACGAGGGCGCCATCAGCACGCCGCTGATTGTGAGCTGGCCGGCGGGCATCGCCGCGCGCGGACAGTTCACCCGCGAGCCCAGCCACATCATTGACCTCCTCCCCACTTTCCTCGAACTCGCCAGCACGAAGTATCCCGACAAGTTCAAGGACCGCGCCCTCACGCCGCTGCCCGGCAAGAGCCTCGTCCCCGCACTGCAAGGCCGCTCGCTCGGCGAACGCACGCTCGCGTGGGAGCACGAGGGCAACCGCGCCGTGCGCGTCGGCGACTGGAAGCTCGTTGCGTCCTTCCGTAGCCCGTGGGAACTCTACGACCTCAGCCGCGACCGCGCGGAGTTGAAGAATCTCGCCGCACAACAGCCCGCCAAGGTGGCGGAACTCACCGCCGCCTGGCAGCAGTGGGCGGACAAGGTAGGCGTCGTGCCATGGGAGCAGTTGCCCGGCGCGAGTTACCAGCCGAGTGCGACGTATCAGAAGAAGGGCGAGGTGATGGCACCGAAATGAGAACAGCCAAACGGCTCCGCGCCGGAATGGAGTGCGGTTGCCCGGTCTGGACGGAAAAGCCACTCTTGTAGGAGAGCCAGCGCACCGCCTGACCTCAACGCGCTTTGCCGCGTGCATTTCTGAGCTTTCCTGCGAACCTGTGGTGCCGTAATACTTCAGCCAAACCGTGTATCTCAACTACTACGGACTGCGCGAGCCGCCGTTCAACATCAACCCGAACCCACGGCTCCTGTTCTACAGCGCGAAGCATCGCGAGGCGCTGAACCATCTGCTTTACGGCATCCGGGAACGCAAGGGCTTTGTGCAGTTGACCGGGGAGGTCGGAGCGGGGAAGACGACGATTTGCCGGGCTTTGCTGGAGCATCTGGGCCCCAACTACGCCACCGCGCTGATTCTCAACCCGGTCCTCAATGCGGACCAGTTGATCAAGGCCATCGCCATGGAGTTTGGCCTGCAGGTCAAAGGGTTTGACCGGCTGGAAACCGTCGCCGCGCTCAACCAGTTCCTGCTCGATCAGGTCATGCGCGGCCATGATGCCGTGCTGATCATTGATGAGGCGCAGGATCTTACGCCCGATTTGCTGGAACAGGTGCGCCTGCTCTCCAACCTCGAAACCGACGACCGCAAGCTCCTGCAAATCATCCTGCTGGGGCAGCCCGAGCTGCGTGACCGCTTGAACAAGCACGAGCTCCGCCAGCTCCGCCAGCGCATCACCGTGCGCTACCATCTCGCACCGCTGACCCCGCGGGAAGTCGGCCAGTATATACAGCACCGGCTGGTGGCTTGTGGGGCCAATGGGTCGCCTTATTTCAGCGCCCCGGCCGTCTGGCGCATCCACCGCTACAGCGGTGGCATCCCGCGCCTGGTCAACGCCGTCTCGGACAAGTGCCTGCTCGCCGCGTTCGTGCAAAAGCGCGACCGCGTGGACTACCGCATGGTTGGCACCGCCATCCGTGAACTGGAAGGATTGATCCGGGTATGAGCCTGATCAACGACGCCCTCAAGCGCGCGAGCGAGGCCCAGGCCTCGGACCAGCTGCCGGGCGCTGCGTCACCCCGTTCCCGCGGCCCCAAGGGCGTGACAGACCTGCCCATGCCAATGATGCCGGCGGCCACTCCGGCCCGCTCGCAATGGCTGCCGGTCGTGGGCGTCGGGCTGGTGATTTTCCTGCTGCTGACGGCGTCAGGCTTCTTTTTCTGGAAGTGGTGGGAAGAACGGCGGGCTTGGCAGCCCTATGCGGAAACACCTCCCGACCCAGAAGACGATTCCCACAAGCCGCCGCTGATCAGACCCGCCCTCGTCACGACCTCGCCTCCCCCCGCCGTCGTCAGCAAAGCCCCGGTGGCCACCAATTCTTCCCCGACTGCCGTCGTGCGGCCCTCCGTGCCGGCCACCAACCCAGTGGCCGTCATCCCCCCCGTGACGCCGCCGGTTCCGGTCCCACCGGCAGTCGCCGTGGTCAAGCCGCCGCCCGTGTCCACTTCCGCTCCGCCAGTTACTGTGACCCCTCCGACGGCGGTGGTGATCACTCCTCTGGTTAATCCGCCCGTCACCGCTCCGCCCACCAACCCGCCGCCCGCAACCGTCGTGCAGGTGGCCATGAATACGTCCACCAATCCGCCTCCTCAACCCGCACCGCCAACCATCCGGGTGCCGCCAACGCCACCGCTGGACACGAAGAAAAAGGCGGAGCCACCGGTTCCACCGGTCGTCGAGGTGCAGTTCCCCGAGCTCAAGCTCCAAGGCATCATCAAGGGCAAAAAGAAAGTCACGGTGCTGGTGAACGGCAAGACCATCAGCCTGGGCGATCGGATCGAAGGGGCGACGCTCACACAAATCGAGAATGAGAGCGTCGTCTTCGAAAAGTCTGGCACCCGACGGGAGCTGTTCCTCCTGCGGTGAGCCAGTCCCCTGCCCCCGAACGACCGGCCGGCCCGCCGTCCTCCCGGCCTGAAACGAGCGTGCTTCCGCCCTGCGTCCTCTTTGAAGACGAGCACCTACTGGTGGTCAACAAACCCGCCGGCTGGAACACCCACGCTCCGGCTCCGCATGCCGGCGAGGGCATCTATGACTGGCTGCGTCACCGGGAACCGCGCTGGGCGGAACTCGCCATCCTGCACCGGCTCGACAAGGAAACCAGTGGCGTGCTGGTCTTCGGCAAAACGCCCCAGGCCAACAAATCGCTGGCTGATCAGTTTGAGCAACGCCGGGTGGTGAAGCGTTACCTGCTGGTGAGCGACCGGTCCGCGCCCTCCAGCGATCTCGTGGTGCGCAGCAACATCGCTCGTGACGGCGAGCGCTACCAGAGCGTGGCGACAGGCGGGGCGGCAGAACCGGCGGAGACACGATTCAAACTGAGAGCGCGGAACCCAGCGGACGGAACGTGGGAAATTCAGGCCGAGCCCCACACCGGCCGCACGCATCAAATCCGTGTCCATGCCGCTGCCAGCGGCTTCCCCATCCTCGGCGACATACTTTATGGCGGCACGCCCGCCACCCGGGTTTTCCTCCATGCACAGGAACTGATCATCACCCATCCGGCCAGCGGTGAGCCGATGACTTTTCGCGCCCCCGCAGATTTTCAGGCAGACACGCGGCTGGCCCTGCGCTGGGCGGTGGTGGACGTGCATGAATCGCCTGCGGAACTCACCAATGCCTTCCGTCTGATCCACGGCGCGGCAGACGGCTGGCCTGGCTGGCAAGTCGAGCGGCTCGGTGACTTCCTGCTCTCCCAATCCGAGGCGGTGCTCACCGCCGCGCAGTCGGACCAGCTTTCCACCTGGCTCAAACAACTCGCCTTGCGCGGCGCTTATCACAAGCGCCTCGACCGCCGCGTGCGCCAGAGCAAAACGGAACAAGCCTCGCCGCAACTCGTCCTCGGCGAAGCAGCCCCGGAGCGCTTCACCGTGCGTGAAAACGGCCTCGCCTTTGAACTCAGTTTCAACGAGGGCTACAGCTACGGCCTCTTCCTCGACCAGCGGGACAACCGCCGCCGCCTGCTCACGGGCCACGTTGCCGCCGACTTCCCATTCCGCACTCCGCACTCCCCATTCCGCATTCTCAACACCTTCGCCTACACCTGCGGCTTCTCCGTCGCGGCGGCCAGGGCCGGCGCGCACACGACCAGCCTCGACCTCTCGAAGAAGTATCTGGAGTGGGGCCGGCGCAACTTCGCGCTCAACGGGCTCGATCCGGCGGCGCATGACTTCATCTATGGCGATGTGTTCGACTGGCTGCGGCGGCTGGCGAAGAAGGGCAGGCAGTTCGACGCCGTGCTGCTGGACCCGCCGACGTTTTCGCAATCGAAGGAGAGCGGCGTCTTCCGCGCGGAGAAGGATTACGGCCGGCTGGTTGCTTTGGCGTTGCCGCTGCTGAAGCCGGGCGGCGTGCTCTTTGCCTCGACCAATTGCGCAACGCTGGACCCAGAGGAGTTTTTAGCGAGCATCGCCGGCGCGCTGGGACAGGCCCGCTGCCGGGCGGTGCAGGAACACTACTTCCCGCAGCCGCCGGACTTTCCCATCACGCGCCAGGAGCCGGCTTATTTGAAAACCGTCTGGCTGCGGGTGATGCCCAGTTCCAGCGGGGCTCGATGACGAGGTTCGGACCGGGCTGAAATCACAAGGTCTCCACGATCAGCGGGTGCTCGAAGGGCGGTTGGGCGGCGATGGTGAAGGCGGCATGCAGCCGCACGCACGCGCTCTCCGCCTGTTCCAGCGTGGTGGCGTGGATCCGTCCCAGCACCTCGCCAGACCGCACGGGCTCGCCGGGCTTGAGCAAGGCATCGACCCCGACATCCGGCTGAATCACGGACGCCTTGGTCATGCGTCCGCCGCCCAGATCGCGCACAATCTCGCCGATGATGCGGGCATCGCACCGGACGACAAACCCATCGGCCTCGGCGAAACACTCGCGGACCACTGGCGCTGTGTGGTCGAGTTGGAGCTTGGCTTGGAAAGCATCGAGATCCGCGCCTTGGGCCGTGATGAGCTCGTCCCACTTCCGACGGGGCGCACCGGAGGCCAGGCAGGCCGCAACCGTTTGGCGGGCGGCGGCAAGGCCGTGGGATTTGCCGGTCTGCACCAGCAAGGAGGCGGCGCACTCGGTGACGAGGGTTTGCACATCGGCGGGACCGGTGCCTTCTAGGCAGTGAATGGCCTCCCGGACTTCCAGCCAGTTGCCGGCTGCGCGGCCGTGCGGGGCGCTCATGTCCACCAGCAGCGCACGGGTCATCACGCCGCACTCGATGGCCAGGCTGACGATGGACCACGCGAGATCACGGGCTTGATCACGCGAGGTCATGAAGGCAGCGGAGCCGAACTTCACCTCCATGATGAGGGCGTCGAGCCCCTCGGCCAGCTTCTTGGAAAGGATGCTCGCGGTAATCAGCGGAATGCTGGGCACGGTGGCGGTGACATCGCGCAGGGCGTAAAGCAGCTTGTCGGCGGGAATCATGTTCGCTGTCTGCCCGCCCATGGCCACGCCGATTTTCTGGGTTTGCGCGATGAGCCGGTCCGGAGCGAGCTGGGTGGTCAGGCCGGGAATAGATTCGAGCTTGTCCAACGTGCCGCCGGTGATGCCCAAACCGCGCCCGGAGATCATGGGCACGCGAAAGCCAAGGCAGGCCAGCAAAGGTGCGAGGACGAGGGAGACCTTGTCCCCGACGCCACCGGTGGAATGCTTGTCCACAATCGGGCGCGGGTCAGGCGGGAACTTGAGCACCTCGCCCGAGTCGCGCATGGCCAGTGTCAGCGCGCGGGTTTCCCCGCCATCGAGGCCCCGGAAGAACACCGCCATCAGGAAGGCCGCCATTTGGTAGTCCGGGATCTGGCCGGCGGTGTAGGCGGCCACCGCCTGCTGGATTTGCGCGGCCTCCAGCACCTGCCCATCGCGTTTGGCTTCGATGAGCGGGAGGAAGTTCATGGGCCGGCGCGGCCGCAGGGATAGCGCAGGAAAACACGGCGCGCAAGCCGCTTGGCGGTCGTTGCGCCTGGCACGCAGCCGGATTCCGCGTGGCAATTTCCCCCCCGCAAGGTTAGAAGCAGCGCATGGCCGAAGGCACTGCCACCGCTTCAGCACCAGGACGCGCCCGCCCACGCCGGGGTTTTGGAATCGCCGCCATCGGCCTGGCGCTACTCGTCGCGTTCGGGTTGGTGGAATTGGCGCTCCGACTGCAAGGCAGGCAACCCTTCTCCGCCCAGCCCGCCGACATTCGCGTGGAGCCGGGCGCCAAGTTGTTTCGGCCCCTGCCGGACGGCGGCTTCGGCCATTTTCCCGGCGAGTTTCAAGTGACGCTGCCCACCGGCTACCAGTTCCGTGTCACGCACGGGACGAATGGCCTGCGCAGCACGCATCCCCGGCGCGCACCGGAGACGAAGCCGCGCCCGGAGCTATGGATTATGGGCTGTTCGCTCACGCATGGCTGGTCGCTCAACGACGAGGACACCTACCCGTGGCGCGTGCAGGCGGCGCTGCCGGAGTTCGAGGTGGTGAACGGCGGCGTGTCCGGCTACGGCACCCTGCACCAGCGGCTGTTGTTTCAGGAACTGCTCAAGCAGCGCGGCAAGCCGGCGAGCGTGGTGGTGGCCTACGGCCGGTTTCATGACTACCGCAACACCTACGTGCGCATCTGGCAGAAGGGCTTTGCCCCTTACAATCGCCTGCCCAATCTCATCTATCCCTTCGCCCGCCTGACCGACGCCGGGGAACTCCGCTACGACGCGTCCCCGGCAATCTACTCCGAGTGGCCGCTGCAACGGCAGTCCGCACTGGTCCACTGGCTGGAGCAACATGCCAACGTCGCGGAGGAGCGGGCTGTCAACAGTCACGCCGTTTCGCGGGCGCTGCTCAAGAACTGGGCGGCCGCCTGCCTGAAGGATGGCATCGTGTTCACCGTGGCCGGCATCAGCTCGGACGCTGGACCGATGCTGGAATGGTGCCGCGCCGCAGGCATCAAGACCGTGGACATCTCCGTGTCGCTTACCGAACCGGGCAACACCAACGCCCCGCACGACGGCCACCCGAGCGCGAAGGCGAACCGGGTGTATGCGGAGAAGCTGGCGGGGTTCCTGAAGGCTGGCGGCTTGCCGTCGGCCAAGCAATCGGAGTGAGCCGGTCGGCTTGGGCGCAGCAATTGAGCGTCACGTGCCTTTTGCTTTCAACTCGGCAAGTCGCGCGATCGCCTGCTCATGTCCTTTCTCAGCGGACTTCTCGTAGAAGCGCCGGGCTGCGGCTAGGTCTACCTTGACCACTTCGCCCTCTTCGTGGAGCAAGCCCAGTTCGAAGTTCGCGACGGCGCATCCCAGTTCAGACGCCTCTTGAAAAAGCTCCAACGCCTTCCGCTGGTCCTTTTTCTTCACTCCCAAGCCGCGTTTGTAGAGTGATCCCAAATTGGACTTTGCCAGCGCAACTCCGGCTATGGAGGCCGCTTGATAGTGGATGATCGCCTGTTTGTAATTCTGTCCAACACCCAACCCATGCTCGTAACAATGCCCCAAGTTGTTTTGAGCCATCGCATTGCCCAATAGCGC
>CAIPBN010000713.1 GCA_903863315.1 uncultured Verrucomicrobiota bacterium
AAGTTCACGAAGTTGAAGTTGTAGTCATTCAAGGTGAACGTGACCGGCCCGTCCAACGGAGCCGTCCACCGATACCACAGCGACGAACCGCCCGGATCCACTGCATCGTGTTGCGGTTCGAGCGGGGGCAACACAAGTTCCTTGGTCGCCCCCGTGTTGTCATTGGTCACAATCCCCAAGCTGCCCACCAAAACAGTGGCATTGGTGAAATGGTCGTTGGTGGTAACAGACCACTCCACGCCATAGGTGAACGTATTGGTGCCGCTGAAGAAGTTCGTCGCCCCATCCACCGCGATGGCGTAGGTGGTCCCGGCCACGGCTGGGAAGGACATGGTATTGATCGTGTTGAACGACGCGTTGCTGCCCACTGGAGTCAAGGCATTCACCGCCAACCCGGTGTAAGCGCCAAGCAACGTGCCATTGAACCCCGCAAATCCTGCGGGACGGAGCGTGAACAGTGCCGGACCGGTGTGCTGCGGAGTCCAGAAGAACCAGGCGGAAGCCCCGCCGCCATCGCCGGCATGGTTCGGCTCTCCGGTCTGCTTGGTGGCATTGACTGTGTAAAGACCGGTGAAGGTGCTAAGAGATCCGCCGTTGGGAAACTGGCTGAACTGGTTGGCTGAACCAGACGAATTGGTGATCGTGAGAGCGTTGTTGAAGGCGTTGTTCTGGGGGGCGCTAGTCTGTGCCTGCAAACTGTGGCCGCCCTTCAGCCAGACCCCAAGCAGCAGGGCCAACCAAAGGAAACAACGACAGCGAGAAAAGGTGGCTCGCATAGAGTTTGAAGGGTGCCAAAACCAAGAACGGGGACGGGGTGTTGCCGTGACTGCGCCGAGATTCGCCAAAGGCCGGGCCAAAACTGGTGGATTAGAGTTCAAAAGTTTGCCCAAACCGTAGTCTCCCAGCCAGTTGCAAATCAAGAACCAATCCCGCCAAGCCGCTACGGATTTACCCTTAATCCCGTGGCCTCAAAACAAGGCCAATCCGACCTCGCCGGACGGGGCCCTTGGACTGGGGGTTGTGACGGCAGGCATCCCGGCTTGCCCCCTCATCCGGTAGGCACCGACATCAGGGAGCCAGACCCACGCCGCCCCTTAACCTGACTGCCTGCGTCGGCGGCCACGGGGCACGACTCGTAGAGGCTGCGGTAGCTCTTGGATTGTTAGGAACCAAGACGTTATGGACAACACGCCACCCCCATCTTTCTTCAGTCCGATAAGCTAGAGCTTTCCACCAGCTGGAGAACACCCGCCGCTGCATTACCCCACCTGTAGCGGTGCTCTTTGAGGATGGAACCAACGGCCGTTCGCAAACCACCCCTCAAGCCTTTCCGTCTTTGCCCGTGTGGCGGATGTCCCGGCCTTCGTAAAGGAAGACCACCTCCTCCGCGATGTTGGTCGCGTGGTCGGCAATTCGTTCGATGCGCTTGGAGACCTGCATCAGGTTCAGACAGCGGGTGATGGTGGTGGGACTTTCGAGCATGAACGACACCAGCTCACGCTGGAGCTGCTTGTGGAGGGCGTCCACTTCCTTGTCGCGCGGCAGGACGGCGCGGGCCCGACCGGTATCGCGGCTTACGAAGGCTTCCAAGGCATCATTGAGCATCTCCAGCGCCATCGTGGCCATGCGGGGGATGTCCACGTAGGGCTTGAGCTGCGGCTCTTTGTTCAAGTCCACCGCCCGGCGCGCGATGGTGGTGGCCTCGTCCCCGACCCGCTCCAGGTCATGGGTGATCTTCATCGCCACCGTGATCATCCGCAGGTCGCTGGCGATGGGGCCGCGCGACAAGAGCACGATGGCCAGCTCATCCAACTCGATCTCCAGCGCGTCAAGCTGGTCGTCGGCCTGCTCGACCTGGCGGGCGAGATCGTCATTGCGCTCGACGAGCGCCCGGATGGCGTTTTGCACCGAGCTGGCCGCCAGGCTCGACATCGTGAGCAACTTTTCCTTAAGGGCGGCGAATTCGTGGTCGTGGGGGAGCATGATCAGTAATCCAGTGTTCAGTGTTCAGTGTTCAGTCTGACCAACGTGCGTCCGCCAGCGTTCAGTTCACTGAATACTGAAAACTGATTGCTGAATAATCCTTCAGGCGTCATCCAAACCTCCCGGTCACATAGTCCTCCGTCTGCCGCTTTGCCGGATTGGTGAAGATTTTCGCGGTGGCATCGAACTCGACCAGCTCGCCGAGGTAGAAGAACGCGGTGTGGTCCGAGATGCGCGCGGCCTGCTGCATGTTGTGCGTGACAATGACGATGGTGAACTCCTGTTTCAACGCCAGGATGAGCTCCTCAATCTTCGCCGTGGCTATCGGGTCCAGCGCGCTGGCCGGCTCGTCCATCAGGAGAATCTCCGGCTTGATGGCGATGGCACGAGCGATGCACAAGCGCTGCTGCTGGCCTCCAGAAAGCCCCAGCGCACTGCTGTGCAACCGATCCT
>CAIPBN010000714.1 GCA_903863315.1 uncultured Verrucomicrobiota bacterium
CCCTCGTCCCGAAAGAGCGTGATGGCCCCGCAGAACGCCGCCTGCGGGTGGTGCACGAGCAGTTGGAGCATTTTTTCAACGACCCCAGGCAGCAAGCTATCATCGGCCGCCAGCCCCAGGAAATAGTCGCCTGTCGCCAAATCCAGTCCTCGATTGAGGCTGGCGATCACGCCTAAATTGCGTTCGTTCCGATAGACCTTCACCACCGGGCTCTGACGAGCCAGTGATTCCATGACGGCCACGCTGTCGTCCGTGGAACCATCGTCGAGCAAGATTAGTTCCGTCGGCAGCACCGACTGGGACAAAACACTAGCCACACAGGCCGGCAGGTGCCGGCCGTGGTTCAGGTTCGGCACGAAGATGGTCAGGCTCGGCAGTTTCATCCGCGAATTTTCAATTATCGAAGTAAATCAAGGAGCTGTCCACGCAGAGCTGGCCTGCAAAGGAACGACCCGCGTGGCAGCGATGCTGATGCAGCCTTGGGCCATTTCGCAGACGTGAAGTAAACGCGTTCCATGGAGCTGAGGGACAAAAGCGCGCTGCCATCAAAGCACATTCACTCCCACTGCCTGCCGCAATTCCTTCATCCCTTCCACTTCCAATCGCCAGCGCAAGCCTTGCACAATGTCGCGGTTGAGGCCGGGGCCTTCATAAACGAGACCGGAGTAAACCTGCACGAGCGACGCGCCCGCCTTGATTTTCTCCCACGCATCCGCCGCGCTGGCGATGCCACCAACACCGATGATGGGCACCGCACCCTTGGTCCGCTGGAAGAGATGCCGAATCACCTCTGTGCTGCGTGCGCGCAGTGGCCGCCCGCTCAGGCCGCCGGTCTCGGCGTAAATTTGCTTGAGCCGCGCATCGTTGGTCACCGGGCGCGCGATGGTGGTATTCGTGGCGACAATGCCGGCGAGCTGGCGCGGACCAACCAGTTCGACAATCTCATCGAGCGCCTCAAAAGTGAGGTCAGGCGCAACCTTGACGAGAATGGGCTTGGGCTTGCCAATCTTGGTGGCCTTTGCCTGCTTCGCGTTGACCTGTTGGAGCGCAACGAGGATTTCATCCAGCGCGGCCTTGTCCTGAAGCTGCCGAAGGTTCGGCGTGTTCGGAGAGCTGACATTGACCACGAAGAAATCGGCGTGCGGCCAGAGGACGCGGAAGGAATTAGCGTAGTCGTCCGCAGCTTCTTCGAGCGGCGTAATCTTCGACTTGCCAAGGTTGATGCCGATGGGGTGGTCCGGCCATCGACCCTGATCGCGCCATGTGGAGAGTCGATCGGCCAGTGCGCGAGCACCGCCGTTATTGAAGCCCATCCGATTGACGAGCGCCTCGTCAGCGATGGCACGAAACATCCGCGGCTGCGGATTGCCCGGCTGCGCGTGCCATGTCACCCCCCCCAGCTCGCTGAAGCCGAAGCCGAGCGACCGCCAGACGGGAACGGCGGCAGCCTGCTTGTCCATGCCTGCAGCGAGGCCCACGGGGTTCGGAAAGCGCAGTCCAAAGAGACTGACGGGCAGCTCGGGTGCACGGCAACAAGTCTCGATAATTCCACATAGTGCGGGGCGTCGGGCCGCGTAGCTGAGCGCTGCCAGCGTGCGATTGTGAATCTCCTCAGAGGGCTGTGTAAACAGCGCCGGGCGAATGACAGTCCGATAGAACCAGCTCATGCGCCAAGGAAGCTAGCCAAGCCGGCAACGAGATGCCAGCACGCGCACGACTGTTCAAAGCCATTGAACAACTACCGGTTGAACAGGAACGCCGGGTTGTTGATCAGCGCCCAGGCGAGATCCTGAGCGCCGATGAGGCGGGCCTGCTCCAGTTGCTTCGTGCCCAGCTCGGCGGCGCGCTTGAGCGTGGCGAGTTTCGGATCCGAGGACAACGGTTCGCCCAGGCGCTTCACGGACTCCTGAAGCTCCTTGAGGTGCGGATCAATCGGCCTCGGCTTCTTCGCGTCGGCCAGTTCCTTGGTGCGCTTGGCCAGCTCGGCGTCGTTGGCGCGGACAATCTTCTCGAAGTCGGCCTTTTGCTCCTTCGTGCGCAGGTCTGCCGGCATGGCAAGCACGGCCCGCAGCTCCTCGGACTGGCTGAGTCCGGGGGACTTGACGCCGGTGCCCGAGAGGCGGAAGCGACCCAGCGTATAGCCCTTGTCCTCACCACCGTTGAACTGCTGGGTCATTTTCACCGTGAGAATCACGTTGGCGGTGTTCGTGAGCGGGGTCTTCAGCTCGTAGGTGGCCCAGTGGGTCGCGCCGCCGTTGGGCGAGACAGCCCAGCCCTGCTGACGGTTGTTGCCGCCGTCGATAGACTTGGCGACCTCGAAGTTCTCCTGGCTGAAGTCAGCGAGCGCCTTTTGCAGTTCCACCTTCTTCACCTCCGCCGGCTTGCCCTTGGGCGCGACGGACAAGCTGATCTCGTTCAGCACGAAATTGCCGTCGGGGGCGCGACCAGGGCCGTTCTTGGGGAAGCGCTTGTCCGTCAAAGCTTCGAGGCGAAGCGCGTTCAACTCCTTCAGGTCAGTCTCGATGGTGAAGGTGTATTCTGCGCGGGGCGCCTTGCCGGCGGTGACGACGACGGACTTGTCCGATTCCTGCTCCAGCTTCAAGTCGCCGGTGGACTTAAGGTTCTTCGTGGTGAAGGCACTCCAAGTGGTCTTCAAGTCCTGCTTCTTCTCGAACTCGGCGAGACGCTTGGGGAAGTCCTGCTCGTTGAAGCGCTTCAGCTCGGCCTCCGCCTTGGCGGTGCGTTCTTTCTGTTCGGCATCGAGCTTCGCCTCACGCGGGGCGATTTCCTTCTCATAGCTGGCCAGCTCGGTCTTGGCGTCGGCCAAGTCCTTCGCGCGGGTTTCTTCGCGCTTCTTCTGGATGGTCGGGAAGACTTTTTCATAATCAGCCAGCGAGACGGTTACTGTCGCAGCATCAGCCTTCATCGTGGCCCAGCTCTTCAGGGTGGCCTCGATCTCCGAGGCGCGGGCGGGGCGATTCATGATGCGGAGGAACAGCTCGTTGATCAATTCGCGGTCGTCGGTGACTTCCTTCGCCAGCTTCGCAATCGCATTGTCCGACGCGCTCACGGCATCGCCGACGGTCGCGCCGGAGATGAGTGCCATGATGGGCCCGAGCTGGATGTCGCTGGTGCGCTCGCACTCGCAGGCGGACTCGCGGGGCGGCTTGCCCATCGTGGCGAAGAAGCCGTCCGGCAGCTTGAAGCCGGTGTCCGCGAGCTGCGCGGCACGCGTGCCGGCGGGCACGCCGGGGATGTTCGACTTCGCGCCCGTCACTTTGTAAATCGTGTCGTAGAGCACCTCGGCAGGCAGGCGGCGCGCGGTGGCGTGGGAGAAGTTGATTTTGTCGTCCTCGTTCCACTTGTGCGAGGCGACCGAGAGCTGGTAGGTGCGGGACTTGGTGATGAGTTTCATCAAATGCCGCGTGTTGAAGCCGCTGTCCACGAACTCCTTCGTGAGGTAGTCCAGCAGCTCGGGATTGCTCGGCGGATTGCCGGCGCGGATGTCGTCCAGCGGCTCAATGACGCCGACGCCGGTGAGGTAGCCCCAGATGCGGTTGGCGAAGCTGGAGGCGAAGTAGCGGTTGTCTTTCGCGGTGATCCACATCGCCAGCTCCTCGCGGCGGGAAAGCTTTTTCTTCTCGGTGGCGGGCTTGCCATTCTCATCGCAGGTGGCGGGATACGGGAACTGCGGCGGCGTCTCCTTGCCAGTGCGGTCGTGCTTCACCTCGCCGGAAGCGAGTTCCTCGATGATCTAATAGATCGGCTTGCCGCCCTCGACCGCCGTGCCGCCGAGCAGCTTGTCGCCACCGGCGGGATCCTTCTTCAACCCGACGCGCGCGAAATACGCGGCGGTCTGATAATACTGGTCCTGCGTCCAGCGCTCAAAGGGATGATCGTGGCACTTGTTGCAGTTGAAGCGCACGGCGAGAAAGAGGTGCGTGGTGTTCTCCATCGTGTCCTCTGGCTTGCGGAGAATCTTGTAGTAGCTCGCGGGCGGGTTGTCCTTGTTCGAGCCGGAGGCGGTGATGATTTTGCGCGCGAACTCGTCGTGCGGCGTGTTCTTTGCAATCTCGTTGCGAATCCAGTCGCGGAACGCCTTCGCGCCTTCCGCCCCGAGGAACTTGCTGTTCACCTGGAGCAGGTCGGCCCACTTGTTCGACCAATGGTCAACGTAGTCCTCGCTGCCCACGAGTCGGTCCACGAGCGCGTCGCGCTTCTCGCGGGTCGTGCGTTTGTCGGAAAGGAAGGCCTTGACCTCATCCGCCGTCGGCGGCACGCCGGTCAGGTCGAGGTAAACGCGGCGGATAAACTCGTCGTCGGTGCAAAGGCCGCTGGGCAGGATTTTCATGCGCTGCCACTTCGCAGCGGTGAACTCGTCCACCTTGTTCCACTTCTCCGGCTCGGCCCACGCGAAGCCGCTGCGGTCGCCCATCACAGTGACGGTCGTCGCCGCGTAGGCACCTTCAAAGCGCGCCAGCATCGGAGCCTCGCCCCGCCGCAGCGTCGTCACCACGTTGGCGCTGTCGGTCTTGGCCACGTCCTGGTTGCCCGTGTCCACGAATGCGAGCGTCGTCACGTCGCGCGTGGAGCCGTCGGCGTAAGTGGCGATGACGCGCATTTGCTGCCGCGCGCCGACCTTCTGAACGACGGGGTTTTGTGGGGACAACTCGATCTTCGTCACGCGCGGAGCCTTGGCGTTGAGCTTCGCGCCCGCGCCGATCCACTCACGGATGATGCGGTAGTTGAGGCTGCCCGGCTCGAAGACTTGCTGGCCCTGATGCGGCACGGCGGCCGTGGCTTTGAGCAGCATGAGCGAGTCGTCCGGCGAGGCGACATTTGCCCGGCGACTGGCGAGTTCGTCGGTGAACGCGCGCACGTCATACTCGGCGTCGTAGCCGCGCAGCGAGAGCTTGAAGCCGTTCTTGCCGTCCTTCGCGCCGTGGCAGGTGCCTTGGTTGCAACCGGCCTTGGTCAGCACCGGATTCACGTCGCGGATGAAGTCGGTGTCCAGGTCCTTGCCGATGTTGGAGACCTTCACCGGGACGGAGATGGACTTGCCGGCGAGTGTGGCTTTCACCGTCACGGAGCCGTTGGCCTTCGGAAGCACGACACCAGTATCCGAGACGCTCGCAGCGCTCTTGCTAAAGCCGCTGAGTTCGAGTTTCGCAAGGCGCGTCACGTCGAGCGCTTCACCGTTGGCGAGGCGGGCGGTAACGAGGATCTGCGCGCTGTCAGTCCAACGGCTGAGAGCAATGGACTTCGGCTCAACTTCGAGCGCAACGACCTTGGCGTCCTTCGGCAACGATTCCGGCTCGCCATCGGTCTTCGCGACGGGGGCAGCGGGCGCTTCAAATTTCTTCGCCGCGAGCGCCTTGCTGGCGGCGGTGACGTTCACGCTGGGGAACTCCTTGAGCACCGAGCCGTTTTCCGCGTTGAACAGACGGATAAGGCCATCCGACCCGGCGGCGGCCACGGTCTTCGCGTCGGGCGCGATGGCGACGGCGAAGACGCCGGCCCGCGGGACTGGAATCTTGAAGAGCGTCTTGGTGCCGCTGGCCCGGTATTTGGCGATGACTTCCTTGTCCTGCGGCGTGCGGCTGGCGGGGATTTTCTTCATCACGTCGGCCATCTCCTTCGTGATGGCGTTGGTGCTGAAGGTGAAGGTCGAGGCGAAGACCTCGCCCTTGTTGTCGAGCGCACTGCCGGCGGCGAGCAGCTTGCCGTCCGCACTCCATGCGACGGACGTGACACGGCCCAACATTGCGTCGAAGAAGAAGATGCCGTTCGAGTCGTCGCCAATCTGGCGCGGCGCGGTGCGGAAGTATTGGTAGAGCTTGGGCAGGCCGTCGGAACCACCCATGAGGATTTCCTCGCGGAGCGGGTGGCGCGACACGGTGGCGACGCCGCCCTTGAGCGCGTTGGGCGTGATGCTCGTGATGTTGTCCACGAAGCGCTGCGTGGCGAGTTCAGTGAGCTTCGCAGTCATGTCGCGCGAGACGGAGATGACGTGGTCGCCCTTGAGGGACCAGGTGGTGTCGAGCGCCCAGTCGCTGTGCGACCCCATAAACATCACCTGCTTGCCGGCGTCGGCCTCGATAGCGCGCACCGTGTTGTCACCGCAGCCGAAGGCGATGAGCTTGCCGTCCGGCGACCAGCTCGCGCCGTAGAGCGTGTCGTAGGTGACGGAGTGCGAGAGCGTGAGCTTGCGCTGGGTCACATCCCAAACCTGGATTTCGCCCATGCGCCCCGGCAGACCGCCCGCGACGGCGAGGCGCTTGCCATCAGGAGAGAATTTCACGGACTCAATGCGTTCGCTGAGACCGACGAGCCGCGCGGCAAGACCGGAACCGTCAGCCTTGTGGAGGAGAACCTCGTGGAAGCCCGCCACCGCAAGGAACTGGCCGTCGGTCGAGTAGTCAATTGAGGTGATGACCGGCGGTAGCGAATAAACCGGCGGGTGGTTCATGTCGTAACGCTCGCGAGCGTTGGCCGGCGTGTCGTCAATCGCGCCCTGCGCAACCCAGTTGCGGATGGTCTCGATTTCGGTCGCGTGCAGTGGCTTCTTGCCCTCGGGCATCTCGGCCTTGCCGTCCTTGGGCGTGATGAGCTTCACCAAGTTTGACTTGTCCGGGGCCTTCGCGACGATGGCGGCTTCCTTGCTGTCACCCGCGCCGAGCATCAGTTTGAAATCCGTCATCACATAGCCGCCCTTGGACTTGGCGGGCTGGTGGCAGCCCTGGCAATTGGCCTGGAATATGGGGCGGACGTCTTTGTAGTAACTGACCTTTTTCGGCGACGCGGACTTCTTGTCGGCGGGGGCGGCGAGGAGGCTGGCGACGGCGAGCGTGAGCGCGCCGAGGCCGGTCAGGAGTTGCTTGCAGTTCATGGCTTGAAAATGCGCTAACTCCGCCGACGCGGCAACAACGCAACGCACGGCGGAAGTCAATGGAGACGGACGGCTCGCGAGGGGTGAAATTCACCAACGATGTGGAGTTCTCGGACTCGTCACCGCACTACAAAAAAGCCCGCGTCCGTTGCCGGGCGCGGGCTGGGTGCGAGAACTGGTCCAGCTCAACCGAACGTCGTTTTGCCGGGCACGGGGAGTTTATACATCCCGTCGGAGCCGGGCACACTGGGCGGCGTCAGCTTGATGGCTTCTTCCCACGACACTTGGTCGATGCCCTTGACCATCGTGTCATGGTTCGTCTTGATCGCGTCGTCCCAGGAGATTTCCTTGCCGGAGTAGGTCGCCATGCGCCCCAACACGGAAGTCATCGAGCTGTCAGCGCCGTAGAACGCCTCATTGTAAGGCTTGTCGTTGCGGATGGCGTCGAACAGGTCGTCGTGCTCCTGCTGGTAGGGGTCTTTGCCGCCGCCCTGATAGCGCCAGGCAGCCGGGCCGGTGATGGTGTAACGGCCGAGGTTCGCCACCCCCTTGGTGCCGATGGCGTGCTCGGAAACATCGTTCCAGCAGCCGAGCTGGTGGCGGCACTGGCTGAAGCAGACCGACCCATCCTCGTAGGTGAACTCAACGACGTGATGGTCGAAAATCTCGCCATAGTCGGGGCCTTTGCGCGTCTCGCAACCGCCGTTACCACGCGCCTTGACCGGGTGGCCGCGCTTGACCCAGTTGATGACGTCGAGGTTGTGGATGTGCTGCTCGCAGATGTGGTCCCCACAGAGCCAGACGAAGTAATACCAGTTGCGCATCTGGTATTCGAGTTCAGTGAGCTTGCGGCCCTGTTTGGCTTCGAGGTCGGCGCGCTTGTGGACCCAAGGCGTGTTGCCGTTCCAGTAGGCGCGCATCGCCATGATGTCGCCCATCTGTCCGTCGTGGATGCGCTTGATTGTCTCGATGTAGCCGGCTTGATGATGGCGCTGGAGGCCGACACCAACCTTGAGGTTCTTCTTTTTCGCCTCCTGCGCGGCGGCGATGACCTTCTTGTAGCCGGCGACGTCCACGCACACCGGCTTCTCCATGAAGACGTGCTTGCCCTGCCGGACGGCCTCCTCGAACTGCATCGGGCGGAAGCCGGGCGGCGTGGCGAGAATGACAAGGTCCGCCTGCGCGATGGCCTTCTTGTAGGCGTCGAAGCCCATGAACTTGTGCTCATCCTTCACCTGCACCTTGTCCTTGTGGTTCTTGGCGAGGTTGGCCAGCGAGCTGTCCATGCGGTCCTTATGCACGTCGGCCACGGCCACGAGCTTCACGCTCTCACCGGTGCTGAGGGCTTGGTTCGCCGCGCCCGAGCCGCGTCCGCCCATGCCGATGAGCGCGACCTTGATGGTGTCGCCGGGCGAAGCGCCGTGAACGAAACGCTCGACGGGCAAGGTGCTCAAGGCAGCCGCACCAGCGGCGAGCTTGGACGAGGTGGAGAGAAAACTCCGGCGAGTGACCGAAGCGGAGGCAGGGACAATCAGGTTGCTCATAGTTTCAATCGCGTTGGACTAGGCCGCACGCCACGACATTCGTAGCGCGCAAATGGCGAAGTCCGTTCACCAAATGGAACAGCGGCGAGTGTAGGGACGGACAGCGGGTTGTCCAGCGCGGGGAAACTCGGTTCTAGCTTCTGGTCCTAATCTTAATCCCGCTCCTTCCCCGCTCCGGCTGAATCGGGAACAGGATTAAGATTAGGACTAGCAGCAGGAGAAAACAGCGTTACAGCGCCACGGTCCGGCCAGGAATCGGATACGGATACCGTCCGTCCGGTCCTGGCTTGGGCTTCGGAGCGGCGTCCCAAGCAAGGCGCTCAGGCATCAGGTCGAGCTTCGAGGCGAGCGCCTCTTCCCACGTCACGGGCTGGCCGCCGTAGGTCGCCATGCGGCCCATGATGGCGGTGAGCGTGCTTTTCGCGCCGCGTTCAGCCTCGTTGTAAGGCTTGTTGTGACGGATGGCGTCGAAGAACGGGATGTGCTCGAGCCGGTGGCCATCGTTGGCCTCGCCTTCCTTCGCCTGATAGCGCCAGGTTACTTCCTGCTTAAGGTCGCGGATGGCGAAGACATTGCGCTCGGCAATCCAGCTTCCCTTCGTGCCCTGCACGGCTTCATAGACCTCGCCTTTGCATTTGGGAATTTGGCGGCACTGCGAATACATCCGCGCCCCGTCCGCATAGACATACTCCACGGTGTGGTGATCGAAAATCTCGCCGTGGTCCGGCTCGTTGAGGTAGGCGCGACCGCCGATGCCGGAGCAACTCACGGGGAACGACTGCTTCACCCAGTTGATGACATCGAGGTTGTGGATGTGCTGCTCGACGATGTGGTCGCCGCAGAGCCACGCGAACATATACCAGTTGCGAAGCTGGTATTCCATCTCGGTGGGCGCGCGGCCAAGCATCTCGGTGACTTCCTTGCGCGTCTTCTTCGGGCCGACTGGAGCCGTGTTCCAGTAGCAACGCATCGAGATGATGTCGCCAATCTCACCGCCGTGCAGGCGCTTCATGCTCTCCTGATAATTCGGCTGATGATGGCGTTGGAGGCCGACGGCGACCTTGAGGTTCTTCTTCTTCGCCTCCTCAGCGGCGGCAAGGACTTTGCGCACGCCCGGCCCATCCACGGCGACGGGCTTCTCCATGAAGACGTGTTTGCCCTGCCGCACCGCCTCTTCGAACATCATTGGGCGGAAGCCCGGCGGCGTCGCGAGGATGACCACGTCCGCCTGCGCGATGGCCTGCTTGTAGGCGTCGAAACCGAGGAACTTGTTCTCCTCCTTCACCGCGAGCTGGTCCTTGTGCTTCTTGAGCGAAGCGAGGCTGCGGTCCATCCGGTCCTGATGCACGTCGGCGACGGCGACGAGTTTCACGTCGGCTCCGGCTTGCATGGCTTGGTCCGCCGCGCCGGTGCCGCGACCGCCTGCGCCGACGAGCGCGACCTTGATGGTGTCGCCGGGTGAAGCGCCGTGGGCGAAGCGCTCGACCGGCAGCGTGCCGAGGGCGGCAGCGCTGGCGGCGAACTTCGTGGAAGTCGAGAGGAAGTCCCGCAGCGAGACGGCGCTGTTTTGTTTCTGGTCGCTCATGTCAGTGTCATCCGCAGCATGGCAGACGGTGGCCGGGTTGGAAAGGCTACGTTCGGCTACAGCCCCAGCCACTTCATCCCGGCACGAATCCACAGGGGAATTGTCACGAAACTCACCGCCGAAGTGGCGATGACCACGCGCAGCGCGGTCGGGCCGTCGCCGCCGAAGTGGCGCGCGGCGAGGATGGCGAAGACGGCGGAGGGCATCGCGGCTTGCAGCATGATGACGCGCTTCAGCTCGACTGAGCACGGCAGGAACTTCGCCAGCAGCAGAAACAGCACGGGAATCACGCCCAGCCGCAGCACGCACGAAGCCCCCATCACGCGCCAGCCTTGCTCAGAGTGAAATTCCGCCAGGTGGTCGGCAATCATCGCGCCGACCAGCACCAGACCCATCGGAATCGCGCACGCGCCGAGCATGTGCATCGTGGTCTTCACAAACACCGGCACATATGCCGCGCCACCGGTGAAGTTGAGCGTGAGCGTCAGCACGATGGCGGCGAGCGGCGGGTTGAGGATTTTCTTCCAAAGCGGCTCGTTGGCCGCGTGCGCGAAGACGACCGTGCCCAGGAGCCAGAAGGCAATTTCCGTCCCGAGGTTGTGGACGATGAGCACGCCCACGGTCTCACGGTCAAAGAGCGACATCGCCAGCGGCAGGGGCACGTAGCCGTAGTTGTAGAGACCGGTGCTGAAGGCAAACGTCCTGCCCGACGCGTCGCGCTGGAGACCGGCGAGTCGAATCGCCAGCCAGCCCACGCCGATGCCCAGCGCCACGGTGCCGAAGCCGATGAGCGGTGGGAGGAAGAGGTTCTCCGTGCGGTTCAATGCCGGGTTGTCCAGGACCTTGTCGAAGATGAACGCGGGCACCAGCAGGCTGATGGTCACGCGCAGCAACGAGTGATCGGCCTCCTCGGTGAGCCAGTCAAACTTGCGCATCGCAACTCCCGCGCAGGCGATGGCCAGCACGGGCA
>CAIPBN010000715.1 GCA_903863315.1 uncultured Verrucomicrobiota bacterium
CGCGGCCAGTGGTCGCGGCCCGCGTCCTTGTTGATGGTCGGTGTGCGGCCGAACTCGCCCCAGACCACGACGCTCACGTCCTTGTCGAGCCCTCGGTCGTGCAAATCTTGCACCAAACCCGTCACCGCTTGATCGAGCATCGGGAAGTCCTGCTTTGCGATCTTGTGGTTCTGCCCGTGGTAATCCCAGAAGCCGAACGACACCGTCACCGCCCGCGCGCCTGCCTCGACGAGTCGGCGCGCGATGAGGAAATGCTCGTTGATGCGTGGTGAAGCATCGCCCCGGATGGCCGGATCGCCCTTGCCGTAGCGTGCGATGGTGCGCGGGTCTTCCTTCGTGTAATCCAGCGCGGCCGCCAGCTTGCTCGACGTGAGCACGCCGAAGGCTTGTTGCGTGAACGAGTCGAGGCCATCCATCAAGCCGCTGCCGTCCACATCGCGGCGGAAGTGGTCGAAGCCGGCCAGCAGGTGCTTGCGATCCGCAAGGCGCTCGACGGACAAATCGTTCAAGACCAAGTCCGCCTTGCCGTCGCCCTCCGTCTGAAAGGAACGGTGGGAGACGCCAAGAAACCCGGGCGTCGCCATGTTGTAGGGCCGGTGCTTCGTCTTGTTCTCCAACCCGACGAACGGCGGCATTGCGGCGTCTGCGGGGCCTTGCAGCTTGGAAATCAGCGACCCGAACATCGGCCAGCCACCGGGCGGTTGATTGCGCGTGGGCCGGCCGGTGAAGCACTGGAAATTGTCGTGCCCGCCCTCCGCGCCGACGATGGAGCGGATGGGCACCAGTTTGTCCATCATGGACGCCATGCGTGGCAGATGCTCGCAGATGCGGATGCCGGGCACCTTGGTGGAAATCTCCCGGAACGGCCCGCGAATCTCGCTCGGCGCGTCGTTCTTCAAGTCATACATGTCCTGGTGCGGCGGACCGCCCGGCAGGTAAATCATGATGACCGCCTTGTGCGAATGGCGGATGCCCGCCCTGGCCTCGGCCTCCAGCAACTGCGGCAGCGCCAGACCGCCGAGGCTCAATCCGCCAATCTTGAGAAAGCTGCGGCGCGAAACGCCGTCGCAGAAACGGGAGGTGGAGTTGGAACGGATGGTCAGCATCTTAAATAACTTCCTTCAAAGGCTCCCAACCATCCACGAGGTATTGCGGGCGACCGGAGAGGTCGGGGATGGTGACTTGATTGGCATCGAGGCCGACGCGGTTGTAGAGGGTGGCGAAGATTTCGCCGAAGTGGACGGGGCGCTCGTTGGCTTCGCCGCCCATGCGGTCGGTGCTGCCGATGACTTGACCGGTCCTCATGCCGCCGCCGGCGAGGAGGGCGCAGGAGACTTGCGGCCAGTGGTCGCGCCCCGCGTCCTTGTTGATTTTCGGGGTGCGGCCAAATTCGCCCCAGAGGATGACGGTCACGTCCTTGTCGAGGCCGCGCTGGTAAAGGTCTTCGATGAGGGCGCTGAAGCCTTGATCCAAAAGCGGGCAGTCTTGGCGGAGGGCGTCGAAGATGCGGCCGTGATGATCCCAGCGGCTGAAGGCGAGAGTGAC
>CAIPBN010000716.1 GCA_903863315.1 uncultured Verrucomicrobiota bacterium
CATGGCGATGCTGTGGCTCGATTACGCGCGCTACGCGGACAGCCACGGCTTTCAGACGGACAGCTCGCGCAGCATGTGGCCGTGGCGGGACTGGGTGATCAAGGCGTTCAACGACAACGTGCCCTTCGACCGTTTCACCATCGACCAAATCGCGGGCGACCTGCTGCCCAGCCCGCGCCAGGAGCAGCTCGTCGCCACGGGGTTCAACCGCAACCATCGCATCAACGGCGAGGGCGGGCTCATCGCGGAGGAGTGGCGTATCGAGACCATCATTGACCGCGTGGAGACGACTGGCACGACTTGGCTGGGGCTCACCTTCAACTGCTGCCGCTGCCACGACCACAAATACGATCCCATCACACAGCGCGAGTTTTATTCCTTCTTCGCGTTCTTCAACAGCGTCGAGGAGACCGGCACCCTGAGCGGCACGCGCGCCAACCGCGGCGGCGGCAATCCCGAGCCGACCATCCACGTCACCACGCCCGAGCACGAGGCGAAGCTGGTGGAGCTGAACCAAGCGCTCCAATCCGCCGAGGCCAAACTGGCGGACGCGGTGAAGCAGTTGCCCAAGCTCATCGAAGAATGGGAACCGACCTTCATCGCGAAGTTCGACCCCGGTGCCGCGCCGTGGAAGCTGCTGGAACCGACCGCCGTGAAGGCCGCGAGCAAGACCACCTTCACACGCCAGGCCGACGCGTCGTGGCTTGCCGTCGGGCCGGCGGCAGGCCAGGAGACTTACACCGTCACCGCGCCCATCGCGGCAGGGACGTTCGGCGGTGTGCTCCTCGAATCGCTGCCCGACGCCGGGCTGCCCGCGCAGTCCGTGGGCCGCGCACCGAACGGCAACTTCATCCTCAGCGGCATCGAGGCCGAACTGAGCGCGCCGTCGCTGGCCCAGCCGGTGAAGGTGAAGTTCAACAAGGCGCAGGCGGACTACTCGCAGAAGGGCTACGAAGTTGGCCTGGTCGTGGATGGCAAGGGCGGCAAAGGCTGGGCCGTGGACGGGCCGACGCGCAAGCAGCCGCTCAAGGCAATGTTCCTCGCCGACCGCGTGGTGACTGTTCCGCCGGATGCCACGCTCACGGTGAGCTTGTTGCACAAGGCCGCCAACCAGCACTCCATCGGCCGTTTCAGGCTGTCCGCGACGTCGCTTGCGCCGGGTTTGGCCAAGCTCGACGGCGCGCCGCAGGTGCCGGAAGCGTTGAAGAAGATCTTTGCGACCGAGCCAACGAAGCGCTCGCCCGCGCAGCGCGCCGAGCTGACGAAGTTTTTCCGTGCCAACGCCGAAAGCCCGGTGAAGGCGGCGGATGCCGCCGTGGCCGCCGCGAAGAAGGCCGTGGACGACTTCGAGCTGAAGCTGCCGACGACGATGGTGATGAAGGAAATTGCCCAGCCGCGCGACGCCTTCGTGCTCGTGCGCGGTGAATACGACAAGAAGGGCGACAAGGTCAGCGCCGGCGTGCCCGTCGTGCTGCCGCCGCTTCCGGCCGGTGCGCCGACGAACCGCCTCGGCCTCGCTCAGTGGCTCGTCGCGCCCGAGAATCCGCTCACGGCTCGCGTGTGGGTGAACCGCACCTGGGAGAAGTTCTTCGGCACCGGCCTCGTGAAGACCACGGAGAACTTCGGCTCGCAAGCCGAGCCGCCCAGCCACCCGGAGCTGCTCGACTGGCTCGCGACAGAGTTCATCCGCCTCGGCTGGGACATGAAGGCGTTCCAGAAGGCCATCGTGATGTCGGCAGCGTATCGGCAGTCCTCGAAGGTCGCGCCCGAGCTCGTGGCGCGGGACCCGGAGAACCGGTTACTGGCGCGCGGCCCGCGCTTCCGTCTGCCGGCTGAATTGATTCGTGATCAGGCACTCGCCGCGAGCGGCCTGCTCGTCGAGAAGGTCGGCGGCCCGAGCGTCCGGCCCTACATGCCCGAGGGCGTGTGGGACGAGACGAGCCGCTACGGCGACTTGCGTGGCTACAAGCCCGACGCGGGCGACGGCCTTTACCGCCGCACGCTCTACACGATTTGGAAACGCACCGCCGCGCCGCCCACGATGCTGCTCTTCGATTCGCCCACGCGCGAAATCTGCACCGTAAAACGCAGCCGCACCAACACGCCGCTCCAGGCGCTCGCGCTCTTGAACGAAGTCACCTATGTCGAGGCCGCCCGCGCGCTCGCGCAGCGGATGCTGACCGATGGCGGCGCAACGACGGTTGCCCGCATCACACACGGTTTCCGCCGCGTGACGGGCCGCGCGCCCGACAAGGCGGATTTGGCCGTGCTTGCCGCCGGCTTGGAAAAGCGCCTCGCCAAATACCGCGCCGATGCCGACGCCGCAAAGTCCCTGCTCGCGCAAGGTGCCTTCAAGCCCGACCCGAAACTCGACGCCGCCGAGCTGGCCGCTTACACGGTCACCGCGAATGTGCTGCTTAACCTCGACGAGGCCATCACGCGCGAATGAAACGGATCTTCCTTCTCGCCGGTGCGCTGGTTGGTTGGTCAGCCTTGGGCGCAGACCAAAAGGTTCCATTACCCGCCGACCACGCCGAGCGCATGACGCGCGGGATCGTGACCTTCACCCAGCACGTCCGTCCGGTGCTGGTGAAAAGCTGCCTCGCGTGTCACGGCGGGGAAAAGACCAAGGGCGGCCTCGACCTTGCCACACGCGAAGACCTGCTCAAAGGCGGCACCGAGGGTGGGGCCATCGTGCCGTTCAGCGCGAAGGCCAGCCGGTTGTTGAAACTGCTCCGCCACGCCGAGGAGCCGCACATGCCGGAGAAGGCGGACAAGTTACCCTCTGAAGTCATCGCGCGGCTTGAATCGTGGATTGACGACGGCGCGCCTTACGACGGCCCGCTCATCGCTGGAAAGGTGGCGAAGGACAAATCCAGGGTGACAGACGAAGACCGGAAGTGGTGGGCGTTTCAGCCGCTCCTGCTCCTGACGCCTCCCCCAATCGGCAATCAGCAATCGGCAGTCGGCAATCCCGTTGACCGCTTCCTCCTCGCCAAAGCCGCTCCGCGCCAACTCGCCACAGCCGCCGACAAGCGCACGCTCATCCGCCGCGCTCACCTCGACCTCCACGGCATCCCGCCCACGCCCGAGGCCGTGGACGACTTCGTGAAGGACACATCCCCCGACGCCTGGCCGAAGCTCATCACTCGACTTCTCGACTCCCCGCGTTATGGCGAGCGCTGGGCGCGGCATTGGCTGGATGTCGCGCGCTTCGCGGAGAGCAGCGGCTTTGAGCACGACTACGACCGCCCCGGTGCGTTTCATTACCGGGACTTCGTCATCAAGGCGCTCAACAGCGACCTGCCCTTCGACCAGTTCCTGCGCTGGCAGCTCGCGGGCGACGAGTTCGAGCCGAACAACCCGTTAGCCTTGAGTGCCACGGGCTTTCTCGGCGCGGGCGTGTTCCCAACGCAAATCACCGCCAACGAAGTCGAGCGCACGCGCTACGACGCGATGGACGACATGCTTTCCACGACCGGCTCCGCGTTCCTCGGCCTCACCATCGGCTGCGCCCGCTGCCACGACCACAAATACGACCCGCTCCCGACCGAGGATTACTACCGGATGCTCGCTACCTTCACGACGACCGTGCGCAGCGTGCTCGACCTCGAAATGGAGCCGGAGAAGACCCGCGAGGCGAAAGCCAAGTGGCAGGCCGAGGCCGCGCCGCTGGCCGCTGAACTCAAGCGCCACGAAGCCGCCCTCGCGCCGCAGTTCGACGCATGGCTCGCCGCCGGTGCGGCGATGCCGACCGGCGGCGTGTGGACCGTCGTCGAGCTGGCCAGCACGAAGTCCAAGGCCGGCACGACGTTCAAGAAACTCGACGACCTATCCTACTTGGCCGAGGGCGCGAACGGCGCGAGCGACGAATACACCTTCACCTTCAGCACGCAGCAGCGGCGGCTCACGGGGCTGCGGCTCGAAGCCCTTCCCCACGCCTCGATGACGAAGGGCGGGCCGGGCCGCGCGGACAACGGCAACTTTGCCCTGAGCAAAATCCTCGTAAGCGTCGCGCCGAAGGGCAGTGCGGAGTCAAAGCCAGTTGCCATCACCAAAGCCGTCGCGGACTTCGAGCAAAACAAGGCTTCGCTTTCCATCGCATCGTCACTGGACGACAACCCGAAGACCGGCTGGGCGGTGGACCCGCAGTTCGGCAAGGACCACGCGGCGGTGTTCGCGTTCGCCGAGCCGGTGGATTTCGAGGGTGGGGCGACCTTCACGGTGCGGCTCCAGTTCGAGGTGAACACGAAGCACAACATCGGTCGCCCGCGCCTCGCGCTGATGGCCGACGCGGAGCCGACGCTCAAGGGCGAGGACTTGCCCGCGAAGGTCGCCGAGGTGCTGCGGAAGGCGAAGCAGCCGGAGTCCGTCGCGAAGCTAGCCGCAGGCGAACGAGAGACGTTGCTCGACTGGTGGCGGCGCAAGGACGCGGGATGGCGCGACCGACAGGCCAAAATCACCGCGCACGCGAGCCGCGAGCCCGGCACAAAGACGCAGGTGCTCGTCTGCGCCGAGGGCAACAAGCCGCTGCGGATGCACACACAGGGAGCGGACTTCTTCGAGCAAACGCACTTCCTCCGGCGCGGCAGCACGGACCAGAAGCTGGGGGTCGCGACGCAGGGTTTCCTCCAAGTCCTCACTCGCGCTGCTGACGCGACCCAGCGCTGGCCAGCGCAGCCGCCGGCGGGCGCGAAATTCTCTGGTCGGCGCAGCGCGCTGGCAAACTGGCTGACGGACGTGGAGCACGGCGCGGGCGCGCTCGTCGCGCGTGTGGCGGTGAACCGGCTCTGGCAGCATCACTTCGGTCGCGGCCTCGTAGCGACTCCTGACGACTTCGGTCGCACCGGTTCGCTGCCATCGCACCCGGAGTTGCTCGACTGGCTCGCGGGCGAACTCATCAAGAACGGGTGGAAGTTGAAACCAGTTCATCAGCTCATCATGGGGAGCGCGGCCTACCGGGCGGGGAGTGTTCAATTGGCGAAGGCACCTGGCGGGCATTCGGAC
>CAIPBN010000717.1 GCA_903863315.1 uncultured Verrucomicrobiota bacterium
CCCCTTCCGCCACCCAACGCCGCAGCAGGTCAACTTGCGCCGGAGTCAATGGTTTGCCGCTCTTCGAAGGAGGCATCACTTCCAGTGCATCCGCAGGGGCGATGCGCCGGATCAGCACGCTTTGCGCGATCTGGCCGGGCACGACCACCTGGCCACCGTCCTTGGCTGCGCCCAAAATCCCTTCCCGCGTGTCGAGCCGCAAACCACCCTTGCGCTTCGCCCCGTCCGGCCCATGACACGCGAAACAGTGATCCGATAGAATAGGGCGGATATCGCGATCGAATTGCACCGGACCGCCCCCCTGCCCCTTCACCCCGGCCGCTGTCAGCAACCCAAGCGCGGCCACCAGCATCAGGCGGAACAGGGTGGCGCGGTGGTTCATTGGCACTGGCGCAGAGTTTAGGAGGGACGGACGCACGCGGCAAGTGCCCGTGCCCGGGATTGCGGCTGGACGGGCTCGCGTGCTTTGATGTTGGGACATGGCCGACAAGCCATCACTTCCAGTCTGGCAGCCGCTGACCTTCAGCGGCGTGGCCTCCTTTTCCCATGCTCCGGCGAACCGGCTGCTGGTGGTGCAAACCGCCGTGGCGGTGTGGGTGGCTGCCTGCCTCGTCTTCGGCCTGAGCCGGACGTGGTTTCCCGTGGTGACCAAGGCGGTGGCGGAACTCCAGGACTTCGGAACGGTGCGCGGCGGGCAAATGGCCTGGCCGGTCAAGGAGGCGGTCTTGCTCGGGGAAAACCGCTTCCTGGGGCTGGTGGTGGACTTGGAGGAGACCGGCGAAACCGGCCAGACGGCTGATCTGCAATTCGAGTTTGGCCGCCATCGGGTCAAGGTGGTGTCGTTGCTGGGCTACACCTCGTTTCCGTATGAACCCGGCTGGAGCATCGAACTCAACCGCCCCGTGCTGGACCCGTGGTGGGGGGCTTGGCGCCCGGTGATAGGCTTCGCGGTCGGGCTGGCGACGGTGGGACTGCTACTGGTCAGTTGGGCATTGCTGGCCACGTTGGGCTGCGGGCCGTTGCGCCTGCTCGCGTGGCTGGCGAACCGTGATACCACGCTCCGGGGCTGCTGGCGCATCGCAGCGGCGGCGTGGCTGTCCGGCAGCCTGTGGATGGGCGGGGCGGTGTTGTTATATGCGGCGGAGCAATTGTCCCTTGTCGGGCTCGCGCTGGCGGTGGGCTTCCACTTTCTGCTCGGGCTCACCTACAGCGTCGTGGCTCCTTTCCGGTTGCCGGCCAAGGTGGCAGAGCCTGATGCCTTGACCGGAAATCCCTTCACCACGCCACCAACGGTGGAACCGAGCCCGGTCACACCACCAGAGCGCCCGGCACCGGCCAATCCGTTTCGCCCGGCGGATGATTCCAACTCCGGCGGTTGAAGTTTGTCGCCAGTCCAAGCGAGGGCGCCTCGTTCAGTTCAACGGAAAAACCGGTATTCTCCCCGATAATCCAACGGATGATTGCGTGCGCCGGAAGCTTTCCCTTACGCTCGCTCCATGATGTTTTCGTTGGGCCGAGGGCTCCTGGGCGGCGCGCTCCTGCTGCTGTTTGCGGCGGGATGCATCCCCACCCGGGACAGCAGCCAGGATGAGCAGCGCGACCCGCATTTCCTCCAAGGCATGGAACTGCTCAAAGAGGCGGATCCCAAGGGTGCCGCCGCCGCCTTTGAGAAGGCGCTGGCCACCAATCCGCAGTCCGCATCTGCCCATTTCCAACTGGGCTTGGTGTTCCAGGAATCCCTCAACGAACCAGCGACGGCCATCTACCACTACGAACGCTTCCTGAAGCTGCGCCCCACCTCCGACCGCGTGGACATCGTGCGGCAGCGGTCAAACAACTGCAAAATGGAGCTGGCCAAACTCTTCCTCATCGCCCCGAGCAGTCCCTCGGTGCAGAAGGAGTTGGACAAGCTGAAAACCGAGGTGGAGCGG
>CAIPBN010000718.1 GCA_903863315.1 uncultured Verrucomicrobiota bacterium
CATGTTGGATTGTGGCAGAGCACGCGCCGTCTGGAACCGCGTTTGCATACTGTGAGGAGGGCTTTGGTCCGAGTCATCCTTGGGGACTGCTCTGTTCTGGAGAGCATCTGAGTATGGGGATGGACTGTGGCTGGCATCACTCGCTTGAGGACGCAGTTCGAGAGTCGTTTGCCTGGCCAGAATCGAATTCAACAACAGGCTGACCAAGTGGTCCGGTTTGGACGGTCGTCTCTCGCAGAGGGAGCGAAGGCTACAACTGAACTGGTAATGGGTGCGGCTGGTCTGCGACACACCCGCGCTCCACTTGCTCCTAGCCCGCGCTGGCGTATTCGTCGTCCGTGAGCAGATCGAGGCCCATGAGCACGTAGTCGGGCAGGCGGGCGAGTTCGCTTAAGCCCAGCAGGCCGAAACCTTGAGGGTGCCTTCCTGCGTGCCGATAAATTCCGCCTACACCTTTTCCAAGCTGCACGCCCGGGCGATGGCTCAGGTTATTTCTCCGACAATCCCGCGTCCGGTGGTGAAATGGCGTTCGTCCAGCGAGGCCGGGTTCACGCTCCAACGTGCGGCCAGGATCGGCAGCCGCTCAATGTTCTGCAAGACCGGGTCGGGGGCTTCGCTCCAGTCGCTGGCGTGCGTCTCGAGATATGCCAGACAGTGCAAGCCCAGCCCCAGTTCCGCCGGGCTGGGAGGGCCCTGATTCCAAGCCACATGGCCCGCCCACGCATAAGCGCGCAACACCTCGCCGGCGTCCAGCCGCGCCCAGGCATGGTGGCCCAGCGCGCGGTTGAAGCTGAAGTATTGCACGAGCCCCAGCTTGCGGCTGAGGTCGGTGAGCAGGTGAAAGCATTCGTCCACATCATCCCCCGGGTCGGGCAGGCCCGGTCCCACGGCGAGCACCCACTCACCAATCGGCGGAGTGATGAAGATGCGCCGCTCGCGCGCCTCGGCCATGCCTTCGGCCCAGGTGCAGATCGTGGGATTGGCCAGCCGGAGCGCCTTCTGCACCGCTCTTGGGTCCGTGGTGCGCACGGCAATCCAGCGGCAGGGGGATTCAAAGGCTTCCGTGCGCAGCATGCCGCCCTCCATCCAGTGGGTCCGAGTCGGGAAGCGGCCTTCCGGCCCGCTCCAATCCTGTCGCGCCCGGGCCTGGCGGGCGGCGAGCCAGACGAACAGCGCGCCCATTGCCAGAATGAGGAACAGCAGCGCCAGCATGAAGACCGCCACGTAGTCGCCTCCCTGCGCCGCCCTCGAACCTTCCGCGCTGCCGCCCAGCAGGAAGAATTCTCGAAGGTGGTTCACGGGGACACAGTAGCAGCCGGCGGGAGGAGACTCAAGCGCCGCCAACAATCGCTAAAATCCGGCGGCACAGCCTCGCCCACCCGCCCCTGAACCCGGCATTCCCTCGGCCCGCAGCTTCCGTCATGCTGCTGGCGTGAAGCGCACGATTTACTTCGATTACAACGCCACCACGCCGCTCGATCCACAGGTGCGCGCGGCCATGCTGCCGTTCTTCGATGAAGTTTGGGGCAACCCTTCCAGCATCCACCAGATAGGCCGGCGTGCCCGGGCCTTGCTGGATGACGCGCGCGACCGGGTGGCCGCCGGGCTGGCCTGCAAGTCGAGCGAGGTGGTGTTCACCAGCGGCGGCACGGAGAGCAGCAACCTGGCCGTGTTTGGTGCCGCCCGCCGGCTGCGCAACAAGGGCCGGCATCTCATTACGTCCAGCGTCGAGCATCACGCGGTGCTCCACTGCTTCGACTACCTGGAGCGCAAAGAGGGCTTTGCCGTTACGCGTCTGCCGGTGGATGCGGAGGGGCGGGTGAGTGTGGAGGATTTCCGCCACGCCCTGCGCCCAGACACCGTGCTGGCCAGCGTGATGGCGGCCAACAACGAGACCGGGACGCTTCAGCCGGTGGCGGAGATCGGCGCGCTGTGCCGGGAGCGCGGGGTGATCTTCCACACCGACGCGGTGCAGGTGTTTGGCAAGCAGCCATTCGCCAGCATCCATGAGTTCAACGCCGATCTAGTTTCCATCTGCGCGCACAAATTCCACGGTCCAAAAGGGGCGGGCGCGCTTTTCATCCGGTCCCCGCTCCAGCCGGATCCCGTGCAGTTCGGCGGGGCGCATGAAAACGAACGCCGGGCGGGCACCGAAAATCTGCCCGCCATCATCGGCTTCACCGAGGCGCTGGAGCGCTTCATCCGCGTGCCCGTGTTTGAAGCGGCCCGGCTCACACCGTTGACCGAACGGCTGCTGGCAACCGTGCAGACGCTGGAAGGAGTGCATTTCCGCGGGGCGCGCGCGGCGCGGCTTGCCAACACCCTCGCCTTCACCGTGGCTGGAACAGACAGCATCGCGTTGCTGGCGGCGCTTGACATGGAGGGCGTTTGCGCCTCCAGCGGATCGGCATGCTCGGCGGGCTCGCTGGAGCCCTCGCACGTAATGCTCGCGATGGGAGCACCCAAGGCCGAGGCCAACGCCCTGGTGCGCTTTTCGCTCGGACGCGATACGACGCCTGCGGAAGTAGAGATGGTGGCGGGCCTGCTGCCACAGGTCATCCGGCAGGTGCAGCGGCGAAGTTCTTAGAGCCTGTCTGAAAATTGGGAGGGGTCCTGCGGTGCGGGATTTTGGCGTTGGCCAAGGCGGCGAGACCGGAGCATCCCCGCAGCGGGCTGGGACGGGCGAGTCAACGCCGGCCAACGCCAAAAGACCGCGCCGCCCGCAGGGTTTTCGCGGGCAAGCCCATCTGGCGACGTTGCTCCTCAGTCAGAGACCGCTGAGGGTATCCTCCTTCGTCCCGCCTTGCCATCTGGCCTTCCCCCCGAACACAGAACCCCTCCCAATTTTCAGACAGGCTCTAAGACGACAGCAACCGCTCGACCGTCCACACGACACCGGCCAGCGCGATGAGCAGGCAGGCAGGGCGGCGGACCCAGGGCACATACCAAGCGCGCTTCTCGCACCACTTTGTCGCGGTGAAAGCGAGGGTAATGACGGCAAGCTGGCCGAACTCCACGCCGACGTTGAAGCACAACAGCGCGGTGCCGAGCTGTTCACGGGGCAGGCCCACCTCGCTCAACACCCCGGCAAAACCCATCCCGTGAATCAACCCGAAGCCGAACACCGCCGCCCACCGCCACGGTGAGACTTCCGACCGAAATAGATTCTCGATGGCCACGACCGCGATGGACAGCGCGATGATGGGCTCCACCACGCGCCCCGGCAGCGCGAAGATGCCCAGCACCGCGAGCGCGAGCGTGATGGAATGCGCGATGGTGAAGGCCGTCACCTGCCACAACAGCGGCTTGAGCTTCGGACTGAGGAGGAACAGCCCGAGCACGAACAGGATGTGGTCAAGGCCCTTGGGCAGGATGTGCGTGAAACCCAGCTCCATGAACTGGGTTGCCGTCGTGGTCCGCACCGGCGCAGCGGCCGAGTCCGCAGACGTCGCCGGCGCGTCCGGCCGGCGGACGTCCTCCTGAAAGGCATCCAAGTCAATGACCATAGCCTGCCGCGCGGCTACCAGTTGCAGCACCGGCGGGACATCCTTGCCGCGATGGAAGAGCACTTCATACAAAGCCGCGAAGCCGAACGCATCGTAAAGCGACAGCGAAAGTTCAAGCTGCCGTGCCCCGGCCGGAATTTCCCAGCGCAGCGTGAGCGGCAGCAGCGCAGGACGCGGTTCCCCCGGACGTTCCTCCACGGTCAGCACGAGCTTGGCGGGCGGCCAGTTGGACAGGCTGCCCCGCACCGGGGCGTTGGTGTCCAGATGGAAGCGCACCCGTGACTGCACGTAGTCTGCGATGCGGGCCGCGTTGGTGCGCACCTCGCCTTCGGTCATCAGCACCACCTGGTCATTCGTGCGACCCACGAGGAACTGCAACAAATCGGGCTGGTTAAGTTGAAAAGTCAGCGTGAGCGAATTCGTGGTGAGCTGGGCATCCACCCGGGTCACGGACGTGGTGTGGGCACCTGCTGGCAAACCTCCGATCAGGACAAGCAGCAGCCAGCCGATCCAGAGGCCGAGGCGCGGCGTGAATTCATCCTGCCATCGGCTTGGAACACTCCAGCTCACTGGCACTTGGGCAGCGGGCCGGAAAGCGCCAGCGGACTGGCGCCACCCAAGACCTCGCAAAAGCAGGCACGGGGCGTTTGCTCCCATGGACTACTTCTTCCGTGAGCGGGCGGCGGAATCGGAGAGATTCTTGAGATACTGCTCGACCAGCGGGCTGTATTCCTCGGGAGCGCGCTCGGTCTGGCTTTGCAGCAGCGCGTTGCGGTCCCGGGCGGGAAGGCCGAGGAAGCCACTGGTGCCCTTGGCTTCACGCGTCTTCCCGTCGGTGCCACCCTCACCATTCCAATTGCCCTGCTTGCCATCGCCCTGCCCTTCCTTGCTGCCGGGCTGCGGAGAATTTTGGCCGGGGCCCTGGGCCTGCCCTTTGCCTTGTTGCTGGCTCTGGCCCTGCCCTTGTTGGCCCTGCCCTTGCTGGGCCATCTGCTGGCCAACGCCCTCTTGCGCGAGCGCGAGGGCAGCGGCCGCCTGCGCCAGCGCCTGCTGCGCGCCTTCGGCATTTTGCTGAGCGGGCTGGGCCTTGCCGGCCTCCGCCTGAGCAGCGGCCTGAGTCAAAGCTTCCTGCGCCTTTTGCAAGGCCTGCTGGGCGGCCTGAGGCAGCGGCCCAGCCTCGCCAGCCGCCAGCGGCGCGACCATCTGGGCGGCAGTGTCCAACGGTTGGGCGGCTTGCTGCGCGGCCTGCTGGGAGGCCAGGGCCTCCGTCATGG
>CAIPBN010000719.1 GCA_903863315.1 uncultured Verrucomicrobiota bacterium
CCCTATGGTGTTCGGACTTTCCTCCCCCGGCGTGAGCCGGGAGCGATCCTCCACCCTTCCGAAGCCGGGGCGACCATAGGCCGGACGGAGGGCAAGAGCAAGGCAACGAATCGCCGGCTTAATCCACCGCCGCCAACTCCATGTCGCGGGTGTAATAGAGAATCCGGCCGCAGTGCGGACAAGCGTCGATCTTGGACTGGGACTGGCAGGCCACCATGGTCTGGGTCGGCAGCCGCATGTGACAGCCCCCGCAGGCGCTGTGCTGGATGCCCACAATCACATTGCCACCCTTGCTCTTGAGCAGACGCTCATATCGGGACAAGGCCCCTTCCTCGACCGTCGCCGCCTGCTCCTGCCGGCTCAGCTTGAGGTCAGCCAGCTTCTTCTTCAGCACTTCCTCGCGTTTGCCCAGCTCGGCGACTTCCGCATCCGAGTCGTGCTTGGCGGCGGCGGCCACCTTGGCGGCGGCGGCGACTTCCGCAGCCACCACGTCGGCGCGTTCCATCAATTCAAGAATCTGGTCCTCGAACTTGGCGATGTTGGCCTTGCAGCCTTCAATTTCATGGGCCAGGGCGCGGTATTCCTCGTTCTTCTTGGTCTGGAACTGCTGCAACGAATACTTGGAGATCCGCTCCTTCTGCGCTTCCACATCCAGTTCGAGCTTCTTCTTGTCCGACTCGACCTGCTTGGCCTTGAGCTTCGCGGCATCCAAGGCTTGGGCCGCCCCGCTGGTCCGCGAAAGCAACCGCTCGCGCTGCGGTCCGATGGATTCCAGATCCGCCTGGGTGCGCATCAGATTGCGGTCGCGGTCCTGAAGGATGATAAGTTTTTCGATGACGTCGAGCATGGCGGGTAGGTTTTGCTTCTGAAAGGCTATCGGTCGTGCTAGTGCAAGTCAATGCACGCGCCTGCGCCGGGGCAAATTCTTTGAACAGCCAACGGCTCACGTGTTCCAAGTCCTCCAGTAACTGACCATGAAAACTCTCACGCTCACCTGCTGCCTGCTCACTGCCGCCAGCCTTTTCCCCGCGCCGCTCAGCGCCGCGTCCAAAGAATCCAGCTCCCTCGAACTGGTCCGCTCGCTGAACCAGGCGTTCATCGAAGTCGCGGAGAAGGTTTCGCCCTCCGTCGTTTACATCCGCGTGTCACAAAAGCAGAGCCGCATGTTCACCTCCGGCGAGGAGGGCAACCCGCTCTTTGAAATGCTGCCGCGCGAGTTTCGCAAGCAACTGGAAGAGCAGTTCGAACGCCGCCGCCGCAACCGCGGGGAGAAGGACGGCGAGGCGGAACCGCACTTCAACGGCCAGGGCTCCGGCGTGATCGTGCGCGAGGACGGCTACATCCTGACCAACCGGCACGTGGTGGAGGAGGCCGACAAGATCAAGGTCCGCCTTCAGGACGGCACGGAGTTTGACGCCACCGTCCGGGGGATGGATCCGCAATCCGACCTCGCTGTGCTCAAGGTGGATCCCAAGGGCAAGAAGTTGGTTGCGGCCAAATTTGCCGATTCCAACAAGACCCGGGTCGGTGAGTTCGCCATCGCGATCGGCGCCCCGTTCGGTCTGGACTACAGCGTGACTGTCGGCCACGTCAGCGCCAAGGGCCGGTCGCAAATCATCCCCGACCCCTCGATGGATCAGGACTTCATCCAGACGGATGCGAACATCAATCCGGGCAACAGCGGCGGTCCGCTGGTCAACATCAACAGCGAGATCATCGGCATCAACACGCTCATCCGCGGCATCGGCACCGGCATCGGATTCGCTGTGCCCTCCAGCCTCGCGCGAGACATTTCCGAGAAGCTGATCGCCGACGGCAAGGTGATCCGCGCCTGGCTCGGCGTGAGCGTGCAGCCCTTCAAGGAGAACACCGAGCTGCGCAACCTGTTCCCCAACGTGAAGGACGGCGTCATCGTCAGTTCGATCATGCCCACCGGCCCGGCGGCCAAATCCGACCTCAAAGCCTCGGACATCATCACGCACGTCGAGGGCACCCCGGTGCGCAACGCCTTGGAACTCCGCGCCGCCGTCCGCGCCAAGAAGGTTGGTGAAACCCTGACGCTGGATGTCGTCCGCGCCGGCAAGAACATCAAGGTCAAGGTCAAGACCGATGCCTGGCCCGAGGCCGAGGCGGAAACCCGGCTGGCCAAGGACTCGACGAACGGCAGCGAGAAGAGGCTGGGCATCACGGTCAAGCCCATCACCAAGAAGCTCACGGAAGAGTTCAATCTCAAGCAAACCACCGGGCTGGTCATCACCGAGGTGGAGCGTGGCAGCCCAGCGGAAAGACGCGGCATCAAGCCTGGTGACGTGATCACCGAGGTGAATCAGAAGCCGGTGAAATCCCTAGAAGAATACCGCGATGCCCTCAAGAGCGCCGACACCAAGAAGGGTGTGATCGTCAACCTGCTGAGCGAGGGCGTGAGCAAGTTCGAGGTGCTCAAGTCCAACGAGTAATTGGCCCCCGCTGCCGGGAGGCAGTCGCCCGGCGATGCCGGACTTGCCCGTTTACTTGGGCCGCACCATCTGAAATGTGCCGTGGTCGAAGGACGCCTTGTAAGTTGAGAAGAAGTTAGTCGCCGAAGCTTTGCCCTCGTAGCGATACACGCCATACGGCTTGCCCAAGTCCTCCTGGCCGCTGAACAGCCACAGCTCGCCCGCCGGCTTCACGTCGAGGTTCGCCTGCATGCCGAAGCTGAAAACGAAGCCATACTTGGCGTGAAAGCGCGTCTCATACTGGCCGTTGTCCAATTTGCGAACCAGCGCGCGGAGCCGGCCGCTGTGCCCGTTGTGATTGCTCAACCACTTCCCTTCCCAGCGACCCTCAATGGAGCTGGCCGGGTTGGGATTCACCGCCGCCGCCTGCCAATCCCGGTTGAAAGTAGAGCACCCGTTCAACATCAGCAGCGCGGCCAAGGCAAACCCACGAACGAACTGCTTCCGCAACGCTTGAATCATGGGCAAATCCGACGCCATCCGCCCGCGCGCGTCAAGCCGCCTTCCATCCGCCTACTGGCGCAGCCCGTCGAGCAGCCGCCGCGCCTCCGCATGACCGTTGGCGGCGGCCCGCTCCCACCATTGCCGCGCCATCACCACGTCCGCCGGCACCCCGTCACCTGAGGCAAACATGGAGCCAAGCTGCGTCTGCGCACCGGCGTCACCCGCCTGCGCCGCCCGCCCAAACCATGCGGCTGCCTCGGTCTTGCTCACCCGCACGGCGCGGCCGTGGTAGTGGAACCAGCCCATGTTCACCGCCGCCCACACCTCGCCCTGCTCGGCTGCACGCCGCGTCTGGGCGAGGACAGATTGCAGCTTGGCCTCGTGCCGGATGAAGTCGGCCGCATTCGGCGGGCCGTAATGATACGAGAGCGATTCGGCAACGAACCAAAACGAGCCAACCGAGATCATGATCAGCCCCAGAGTCCCGGCCCAGCTCAACCAACCTGCCTGCCCGCGCCAAAAGGCGAAGCCACTGGGCCGCTCACGGTAGGCGTAGGCACTGCGCTCCGTTTTGATCGCGGGATCGGATGGATCATACTCGGGTGCCTTGGAGCCGTGCTGAAACGGAACCGTTACCCGAGCTTCGCCCACCAGCGCCTCGTAAGCCACGTTGATGCTCCGCAGCCGGTCCTCGGCCAGCGTTTGCTGCTCGGGGTCGTGCGCAAACCGGTCGGGATGCCAGCGCTTCACCAGCGCGAGATAGGCGCGCTTGATGTCCTCGGGCGACGCGCCGGGAGCGAGTCCGAGTGTTTCCAGATGATTTGGAACCTGCCTGTTCATGCCGTCAGCAACGGCCTCAATCTAGGCGTTGTCTGGCGCAGGGCAAATCTTCTTGAGCGAGGCATCGTGCCGTCGGCTTAGCAACAACAACGAGCAAACCGCACCGACGGCCGCGAGGAACATGTCCCACTGAGTGTCCCACGGATCGCCTTGAGTGCCGAGAAAATCACTCGCCGCCTCGCCCGTCAGCGCGGCGGTCCACCACTCAAAGAACTCGTAAGACGCGCTAAATGCGAGACACACACTGACCACGAGAAAGTTCAGCCAGCCGCCACGTTGCAACGGAGTTTTCCGCAGCAGCAGTTCGCGCACGAAGATGGCCGGGATGAAGCCCTGGGCGAAATGCCCGACGCGGTCGTAATGGTTGCGGGCCAGCCCGAAGGCGTCGCGCACCCAGTCGCCGAGGGGCACCTTCGCGTAGGTGTAATGCCCGCCCAGCGCGAGAATGAGTGAATGAATCGCGAACAAGTGCAGGCACAGCGAGGAGAGCGGAAAGCGCCGTTGGGTGAAGGCCAGCAGGCCAACGCCAACCCAGACGGGGCCATTCTCCAGCGCCCAGGTCAGCCGGTCCGCCTTCGGTGAAATCCCCAGCGCCACCTGAGCCGCAACCACGATCACGATAAGCCAGGGAAGCGGCATGGGGCGGTTACGCGATGGCCTTGACCACGCCGGCTATCAGCGCCAGGCCTTCCGCCGCGTCCTCGCGCCGCAAGTTGAGAGCCGGCAGGAAGCGGACGACCTGTGTGCCGCTCGGCACCGTGAGCACGCCCGCCTCGTGCAGGCGGTTGACGAAGTTGAGCGAGGCGACCTTGCCGGTGTTCGCGAATGCCGGGATGTTTTCTGCCAGTTCAATGCCCAGCATGAAGCCGAGCCCGCGCACGCTCTTGATGACCTGAGGGAACTGCGTGGCGAGCTTCTCCAGCTCCGCCTTCAACCACGCGCCCGTCTCGCGCGCGTTGTCCGCCAACCGGTCGCGCTCGATAACCTCGAATACCTTGTTCGCGACCGCACAGCCCAGCGGCGTGCCGCCGTAGGTGGTCGCGTGCGTGCCGGGCCCGAGCAAGTCGCACAGTTTCACTCCGTGATGCTCCTCGCGCACCCAGAACGCGCCGATGGGAAACCCACCGCCGAGCGACTTCGCCATCGAAACCCCATCAGGCAGGAACTTGTCCGAGCCGGGAATGCCTTCAAGCAGCCGCTGGAAACTCTGGAACCGCCCGGTGCGAAAGTGTCCGCATTGCACGCCATCCATAAGCAACAACATCCGCCGCTCGTCACAAAGCTGGCGCAAGCCGATCAGGTAATCCGCGCTCGCCGGAGCGATGCCACCCTCACCCTGCACGCCTTCGATAAGGATGGCCGCCGTCGCGGGCGTGATGGCGTCGCGCACCACTTGGAGGTCGTTGTAGGGGACGTGCTTGAAGCCCGCCACCGCCGGCTCGAAGCCCTTCTTCACCTTCTCCTGCCCCGTGGCCGCGATGCCCGCGAGCGTGCGTCCGTGGAACGAGTTCCACGCCGTGATGATCTCGAAGCGCCCTTCGTCGTGCCCGAACTTGCGCGCGAGCTTGTAAAGCCCCTCGTTCGCCTCCGCGCCGGAGTTGCTGAAGAACACCTTGCCCGGCGCAAGATGCCGGACGACCTGCTGCGCCAGGCGGCCCTGCGGTTCGTGGTAGTAAAGATTAGAGACGTGCATCATCCGGCGCGACTGCTCGACGAGCGCCTCAGTGATTTCAGGGTTTGCGTGACCGAGCGAGCAGACGGCGATGCCGCCGCCAAGATCGAGGTAGCGCTTGCCGTTCACATCCCAAAGGTGGCTGCCCTGCCCGCGCGCAAGCACCAGCTCGAAGCGCCCGTAGCTGGGCACGACGTATTTCTGGAACAGGCCGAGGACGGCTTGCTGCTCGTTGTGGACGATGGCGGGTGGTGTCGGGACGATTTCTTTCATTCTTTAAGTGCGCACGGAGTCAACGGAGTGCGGGCCGGACTGTCAATCCGGCGAGCTTGGCGAGTTGCGCAGCTCCGCGGTCAAAAGTGAAAAGCTCCTCCGCCCCGAGGCTCAGCGCCGTGCCGACGTGCAGCAGATCCAGCGAGCGGAAGCCTTCACTCTCGGTGTTTGCCTTGCTCAAAACCTCGGCCTGTCGCAACGCCTCGGTCCAATCAATCGGCGTGTGCTCAATGAAGACACGCTCGTTCAAGTCTGCCTCGTGCTCCGTCATGATCCTGCGGGCAGCGACACGATCCAGTGAACACTCGCCCGGCTCGGCTTGCCGGAACACCGCGAGACGAATCGCGTTCCGAAACTCCAGCCGGTGCAACAGCGTGAACGGCAGCGCTTCGTCGTGCCGGCGTAGAAAATCCCCGAGCACCCGCTGCGCTTCCACCGAATGAGGGCGCGTCAGGTAGAGGCTGAGGAGGAAATTTGTGTCGGCGTAGGCGCTCAATGCTCGCCCTTGTTGAGGATCTCGCCGATGAACTTCTCGCTGAACACCTGACTGCCCAGAATGGCCTCCCGCCGTTTCGCGAAATCAGGAAGCTGGCGCTTGCCGCGTTTGCGGCGCGGCTGCGTCGGAGTGAGAACGTATTCACGCCCGTCCGTGTGGCGGATGACCACCTGGCCTTCGTGGTCGCAGGTATTGAGCACCCGCGCCGTCTCGCGCGAAAGTTCCCGAACCGTGAGCGTCTGCATGTCTGACTTATTGTCTGACACGCCAGAGGTGTCAA